>NZ_JBWKZF010000004.1:0-91308 GCF_059424195.1 Caulobacter sp. GW456-12-1-14-TSB4 | reverse complement strand
CGGCCCGCCCCGCCCCGCCGGACTGGCCCCTAGCGGTAGAGGCTGTCGGGAACCTGACCGCCGTTCTCGGCCAGTTTCTTCATCACCGCCTTGTGCAGAGCGATGTTCTGCTCGGCGCTCCCGGCCTCGCCCGCGTGCACGCCCAGTTCGTCGGCGAGTTCCTTACGGGCCTCCAGGCTGGAATCGAGCTTGAGCAGCTTGAGGAGATCGACGATCGAGGTGCGCCAATTGCCCCCGCCGCCGTCGATCTCTGCCATCGAGGTCAGCACCGCTTCAACATCGACCGGAGCGGCCGGCGTGACCACGGCCGCCGACGGCGTCGCCGGATCCGGGGCGACCGGGGCGACGGCGCTGGCCGTGGCCGGCGTGCTCGGCGCGGCCTTGGCTTGGTCGTGGTGGAAGATCTTGTCGACGATCTTGGAAAAAAGGCCCATCGGGGACGCCTCCTATCAAATGATGCTTAGTGGACGGCCGAGGCCAGGCCCTGGACGTGGGTGAGGTGAGCCTTGATCTTGGGCAGGGCCTTGGCCGCGCCGCCTTTCAGGCCCACATCGTCGCCGTGGTCGGCATAGCCCTGCATCAGGGTCAGGGCCTCGTTGTGCGCGGCCTCCTGCTGGGTCAGATAGACCTTGTCGAAATCGGCCGGGGCGGCGGCGTTGAGGTTGTCGATCAGTCCCTTGCGGCGCTCATCCAGGCCCGCCGGCGCGGTCTTGCCCGCGGCGATGATCAGCGGCTTCATGGCGTTGGAAAGCGCGGTGTGGTCGGTGACCATCTGCTTGCCGAAGTCCTTGACCGCCTGGGTCTGGCCCTTGGCTTGCGCGATCTGGCCAGCCTGGATCTCGTACATGTCGCTGATCGCCGCGTTGGTCACGAAGGCGTCGGTCGACATCGGGCCGGTGACGGCCGCGGCGGTCCCGACCGCCGTCGAGGTCGCATCCTGGGCGGCGTTGACGGCCGCGTTACCCGTGCCCGGATCGGCCGGGGCGGGTTCGGCGTCCTTCTTCTGGCAGGCGGCGAGGGTCAGGGCGGCCAGGGCGGCGGCGGCCAGTAGAGAGTGTCGGGCCATGGTCGGCGTCTCCATCGTTATCGCGATCGCCCCGGACGGGGCGCGATTTGAACGGCGCGGCTTGCGCGATGTTCCCGGCCGCCGCGCCCGCCCCTCCCCTGGCCCACATCCGCCCGGCAAGCCCGGGCCAGGGTTCTCCGGAACGGCCCAGGCGAGCGCTCGTTAAGCTGGCGCCTGCGCCAGCGCGCCCTCGACGAGCCCGCCGAACATGACCAAAGCCCCCGCCGCGCCCGACGACACCCTGCGGGGTTATGACGTGGTGATCGTCGGCGCGGGTCCGGCCGGGTTGACGGCCGCGACCTATCTGGGACGCTTTCGACGCAAGGTGCTGATCCTGGACGGCGGACGTCCGCGCGCCGACTGGATCCCCGAGAGCCACAACACCCCCGGTTTCCCCGGCGGCGTCGGCGGGCGCCAGTTGCTGGCCGACATGAGCCGCCAGGCCGCCCTCTACGGCGCGGAGCGACGCGCAGCGCGGGCGACCACCCTATCGCGCACCGACGGGGGTTTCCTCGTTCACCTGGAGGATCTCGCCGCCGAGACGGGTCGGGCTGCGGCTTGTGTGAAGGCGCGCTTGGTGCTGTTGGCCACCGGCGTCGTCGACCGGCTGCCCGCGCTCGACGGCGTCGAGGCGGCGATCCGCGCGGCCAAGGTGCGCATGTGCCCGATCTGCGACGCCTATGAGGCCATCGACCAGACGATCGCCGTTCTGGGCGATGGCGACCTGGGCGCGCGGGAGGCCGCGTTCCTGACGACCTATTCCGACGCGGTCACCCTTCTCCATCTTGGCGACATCAATCAGCTGAGCGACCGGCAGGGCCTTGCCGAGCACGGCGTCGCGCTGGCTCCGATCGCGCTGCACGAGCTCACCGTCGGCCCCGAGGGCGTCACGCTCCAGCGTCCTGGCCAGGCGGCGCGGGTCTTCGACTGCCTCTATCTGGCCCTGGGTTGCGAGATGCAAAGCCGCCTTGCGTTACAGTGGGGCGCGGCCCACGACGCCGATGGCAACCTCGTGGTCAGCGCTCACCAGGAGACCTCGATCGAGGGCCTCTATGCGGCTGGCGACGTCGTGCGCGGTCTCAACCAGATCGCCGTCGCCGCCGCCGAAGCGGCCATCGCCGCCACCGACATCCACAAGCGCCTGCGCGCCCTGGCTTGAGCGCGGCAGGACCTATGGTCGCGGCTCGTCCCTAGACCAGTCCGAGGGCGTAGCGGCGACAGTGTTCGAGATAGGCCGCCTCATGCACGGCCACCAGATCAACCACGCTGGACCATAGCCAGGACGGCGCGTCGAGCGCGCCCGAGCGATTGCGCGAGAGGTCGGCGATCCAGGCCTTGCGCGCGGCCGCGTCCATCTGCCGGCCGTGAGCATGGCCCACGACCCGGGCCAGGGCCCGCGCGGCGTCCATGGCCTGGGCCGGGGCCAGGCCGACGATCTCCAGCTTCATGTCCTGGGGCATCAGCTCGCGCAGGAACACCGCCTTGTCGAGCAGGCGCCCCGGCGCCATTCGCTGGCCCAGGTGCGGCGACAGCGCCAGGGCGCCGGCCACCACCCGCTCGGCGTTGTCGCGGGGCATGGCGGCGTCGGGATCGCGTGGCGCGGCGGCCTTGATCGCCTCCTTGATATCCAGGAAGCAGATGTCAGGCGCCCCGTCGCCGCCGTCGACCTCGAGCAGCACCGCGAACCGCAGCCGGCCCAGCGAGCTGCAGCCCTTGACCCAATAGGCCGCGTCCAGGAGGCGGATGTCGTCCTTCTTGCCTCGGGACTTGAGGCTGGTGACCAAGGCGCGGACCGGATCGCTGGCGCAGATCGCCTCGATCTCGTGCCGCTCGGTGCGGGTGATGGGCCAAAAGCGTCGGCCGATCGGGATCACGGGCCGCGCGCCGCGCAATCGCTCGCCGGCCAAATGCTTCCAGGTCCGTCGCTCGGCCTCGCGCACCACCGCGCCGATCATCGGCGGGTGGGGCGTCTCGGCTTCGAAATCGGCGGCCAAGGCCTCCTCGTAGCCGTCGATCATCGCCTCGATCATCTGGGCGGTGATGACGCCGGGCAGGTCCGACCCTCGCGCCGCGCAGGCCAGGGACAGGCCAAGCCGGATCAGGTCATGGGCGGGGTTGCCGATCACGGTCTGGTCCAGATCGCGGATCTGGATGTCGACATCGCCCTTGGCGCTGGCCAGCGGTCCCAAATTGCCCAGGTGGCAGTCGCCGCAGATCCAAACCGGCGGGCCGCTGGGCAGGCCCGAGGGACGCGCCTCCAGCCATTCGTAGAACTTCACCGTGCTGCCCCGGACGTAGGCGTGAGCCGAACGGGCCATCTTGAGATTACGGGTGCGCGCCAAGATCGGACCGCGCTTGGCGGGGGTCGGCGCGCGCGCCGCCCGAGACGCCGCCTTGGCGGAGGCGATACGATCATCCTTGGCCATCAGGACAGCGCCTGGGCGGGCTGGATGCGCCGAAACGCCGCCTCGACGAATCCGAAAAGGCCAAAGGCCACCAGGCCGATCGCGATCAGGGCCAGCATCCACGATCCGAACGGCTGGCGTTCCAGCGCCTGCAAGGCCCCGCCCCAGCTATGGGCGTCGTGGCTGCGCGCCTCCAGGCCCGCCTGGATCAGGAACACGCCGGCCGGCAAGGTCGCCAGGCCTCGGGCTCCATAGCCAAGCCGCGCCAGCGGCGCGACCCAGCGGCAGACGCGCGCATCGCAGGCCAGTCGCTTGGCGAAATCCTGCATCAGCCCCTGGACGATGTTGCCGACACCCACACCAACCAGGACCACGCCCGCCATCAGCAGCAGCACCTCGCCATAGGGCAAGGCCAGGATGCTGGCGGCCGCGCCATGGGCGGCCTGCTCCTCGTCGGCCTCGCCGACATCCTCGAACGCATCGAGCAGCTCCAGGCCCCAGAGACCAAGGCCGCCATAGATCAGCCCGCTGACCGCCTGGCCGATCCGCACGGCGATGGCCTTGGGGGAGTCTCCGTGACGATCGGCGTCGAGCAGCGCCTGCAGGCCGCGCCAGACCGCAAAGGCCAGCAGCCCCAGCGAAACAAGGGCCACGAGGACCAGGCCCAGTGGCCAGTCGGCCCAGGCCGCCAGCATGGCCTTGGCGCCGCGCGCCCGCGGCGTCAGATCGGCTGCGGCCAGCAGGACGATCGCACCCAGGCCGAGATAGACGACGCCGCGGGCGGCATAGCCCAGCCGACCGGCCCATTCGAGCCCGCGCAGCACTGGGGGCCGTCTTGCCCAGCGCGCCACGCCCCACGCCCGCCGCTGTGCTGATCTTGCCGTCACATCCCCTCCTTGCGCGCCGTCAGCGTCAAGCGCTGCCGTCGGGCAAGCTCAACGGCGCCCTCGCCGCGAACGTTCCGTGGTCGGCGGGTCGCGGCGTCAAAAGATCGCTGCAGGCCCGGCTCTGCCTTGCCAGACGCCGGCGACGCAACCTCCTCAGGCATCGGGTGTTGTGGCCCTGCTCGCGCCGACGCCAGGCGCGTCGTCTTCAAGAGTTGCCCACCCATGTCCCAGGCCGCGAGCCACTCCCCGACCGTCGGCGAGATCCTGTCGCCGGGGGCGCGAGGCCACCGCGCCGCCAAGCCGCCCAGCCTGCAGCCGCCGACCTCGGCCGTGGCGCTGGCCTTGTCGCGCAAGGTCGCTCGGAGCGCGGCGCCCCTGGTCCACCTGGCGTCGAGCGAGCGCCGGGCCGAGGAGATCGGCCGGGCCCTGGCGGGCTTCGCGCCCGATATCGAGGTTCTCGTCCTGCCGCCTTGGGACTGCCTGCCCTATGACCGGGCCTCGCCGTCGCGCGACGTGATGGGACGGCGTATGGCCGTGCTGCGCCGTCTCTGCGCGGCGGCCGGCCGGCGGATCGTGATCACCTCGCCCGAGGCGCTCGTGCAGAAGCTGCCGCCGGCCGAGGTGGCGCGCGAGGCCGTGTTCGAGCTCGAGCGTGGCGCGCGGCTCGATCGCCAAGCCCTGGGCCAGTTCGCCGCCGCGTGCGGCTATGTCGTCGACGATCGCATCGATGAGCCGGGCGAGATCGCGTTCCTGGGCGAGGTCATCGATGTCTTTCCCGCTGATGCGGCCCGGCCGGTGCGGATCGTGCTCGAGGACGGGCGCATTGCCGAGATGCGACTCTACGATCCCCTGAGCCAACGTTCGGAAGGCGAGATCGAGACCCTGCGATTGGGTCCGGCCAGTGAGCTGATCCTCAAGAGCGATGATGGCGCCCTGCCCGAGCGGCTTTCGGGGGGCGAGCACGCCATGGCCGACCATTACGGCGCGCTGGTGTCGCTGTTCGACCTTTTGCCCACGGCCCGCCTTTCGACCGACGCCAAGGCGCCCTCGCGGCTAGCCGAGGTCGAAGCGCATGTACTGGACGCCTTCGAGGCGCGCAGGACGCTTGGCGGATTTGGCCCGGAGCCTGGGTCGCCCGCCACGCTTAACCTGCTGGGACCCGACCTGAAGGCCGCGCTCGCCACGTGGCGGGCCGCGCGGCTGGACATCCGCGGGTTCGAGCCGATGGCGAGCCTGGCCCTGCAGCGCAATCCCGGCCGCGCCTTCTGCGATCTGGTTGATGGTCATCGCCAGGCGGGGCGGCGGGTGGTGCTGACGGGACTTCGCCAGGAACTTCGACCGCTGGCCCGAGCCTTGAGGCGCGGGCTGGACCTCAAGCCTCAGCCTTGCGCGGACTGGGCCGCTGCCCAGGCCAGCGCGCCGGGCGCGGTCGTCGGCGTCGAGCTGGATCTCGACACCGGATTTGTCGAGGCCGCCAGCGGTCTGGTGGTCATCGCCGCCAGCGATGTGGTCGGCGGGCGCACCGCCGCCCGCGCCGCCACCGCGGTGCAGGACCTCCTGGCCGAGCCCGACCTGCGGCCGGGCGACGTGGTTCTGCATGAGGATCATGGCGTGGGCGTGCTCCGCGACCTGGCCCGGATCGAGATCGACGGCGTCGCCCACGACACCCTGCAGCTGGAGTATCATGGCGGCGACATCCTCCAGGCGAGGGTCGACGAGATCGGCCGGATCTGGCGTTACGGGGCCGAGGAGAGCGCGGTGACGCTCGACCGCCTCAAGGGCGAGGGCTGGGCCAAGCGCCGCGCCGAGGTCCATCGCCATCTCGCGGCGGCGGCCGCCCAGCTCGTGGCCTTGGCCAAGGCCCGCGAGGCGCGGACCTGCCCGCCCCTTGTCCCGCCCAAGGCCGCCTACGCCAAGTTCGCCGCCCGCTTCGCCTATCCCGAAACCCCCGACCAGTCGGCGGCCATCGAGGCGGTGCTGGCCGACCTCGCCAGCGGCCGGCCGATGGATCGGCTGGTTTGCGGTGACGTCGGCTTTGGCAAGACCGAGGTGGCGTTGCGAGCGGCCGCGGCGGTGGCGTTGAGCGGCCGCCAGGTCGCGGTCGCGGCCCCAACCACCGTGCTGGCGCGCCAGCATGTCGAGACCTTCAAGCGCCGGTTCGCCGGCACGGGGATCGGCGTGGCGCATCTGTCGCGCCTGGTCACCGCCGCCGAGGCCCGGGCGGTCAAGGCGGGTCTGGCGCGGGGCGACATCAGCGTGGTCATCGGCACCCAGGCGCTGGGCGGCAAGGATATCGACTTCGACGACCTTGGCCTGATGATCATCGACGAGGAACAGAAGTTCGGCGCGGCGCTGAAATCAACACTGCGGGCCATGGCCCAGGACGGTCACCTGCTCACCCTGACGGCCACGCCGATCCCACGCACGCTGCAGGCGGCGATGATCGGCGTCCAGGACGTCAGCGTGATCGCCAGCCCCCCGGCCCGCCGCCGGCCGATCCGCACCTTCCTGGCGCCGTTCGACGCGGCCAGCCTGCGCATGGCGCTGATGCGCGAGAAGCGTCGAGGCGGCCAGAGCTTCCTGGTCGCGCCGCGCATCGAGGACATCGGCCCGCTCACCCGGCAGCTGGAGAGCCTTGTTCCGGAGCTTTCGGTGCGTATCGCCCACGGCGATCTGCCCGCCGAGGACGCCGACGCGGTGATGGTGGGCTTCGCCGACGGCGATGGCGATGTCCTGTTGGCCACCAACATCATCGAAAGCGGACTGGATGTGCCGCGCGCCAACACCATGATCGTCTGGCGGCCCGATCGCTTTGGCCTGGCCCAGCTGCACCAACTGCGCGGCCGGGTTGGCCGGGGCCGCGTGCAAGGCGTGGCCTATCTGCTTTCCGACCCCCGTGAAGATCTGTCGGAGGCCACGCGTGCGCGCCTGTCGACCCTGGAAGCCTTCGATCGGCTCGGCTCGGGGCTGGCGATCAGCGCCCGCGACCTGGATCTTCGTGGCGGCGGCGACCTCGTCGGCGAGGATCAGGCCGGTCATATGAGGATGATCGGCGCGGGCCTTTATCAGCGTCTCCTGGCCCAGGCGTTGCGGATCGCGCGCGGCGAGGGCGAGGCCGACGACTGGACCCCCGAGCTCGATCTGGGCGCGCCGGGCGCTATCCCGCCAGCCTATGTTCCGGACGCGGTGACCCGGATCAATCTCTACGGTCGGCTGGCGCGGCTGGAGGGTCCTGGCGAGGTCGATGCGTTCGAGGAGGAGCTTGAGGACCGTTTTGGTTCTCTTCCGCCCGAGGTCGCCGCCCTGCTCGACCAGGCCCGGCTACAGCACCTGGCCAGGAGCGCGGGCGTGCGTCAGGTGCGCGCCGGCCCCAAGGGCGTCTCGTTGGTCCTGCCCAGATCGGCGCTTGCCTCCGCGCGCGCCCGCCTGTCGCGTTGGGGTGACGCGCTCACGGTCGGTGAGGACAAGCTGATTGTCGCCGAGGCCAGGCGCGAGGAGCCCGAGCGCCGGGCGCTCGTGCAGGACCTGCTCTTCGCCCTGACCACCTAGGTCGCGCCGCCTCATCCCGCCGTGCAGGGCTCGGACTGGGATCCGCGCGCCGAGCTGCCAGGAAATAGCCGGCCGCCGATGTTCCCCCACCCGGCGACCGGCGCCAACGGCGTCGCTTCGAAGAGCGCCGCAGCCAGCCGCGTTCGAACGACTTCGCATACCGTCGGTTCCCCAATCCCTTCACCATCGCCTCCGTGCTTTGGACGCGCAGGCCAGCGACAGGCTTTCCTGGCGACAGGGCGCGACCTGCGAAAAGGTCGCCTTCAAGGCCGGCCGGAGAGGTCGTCCTAAAAAGTCAGGCCCTTGTGCCACGCTCTGCAGCCGTCACCCGGCGCGCGGCTTGCGGCCCCGCACGAAGGCCCGGTCGGTGGCCATGAACCGCGCCAGCATCGGGGCGATCAGCCGCGTCGGTTCGGCGGCCTTGCCCCCTTCCTGGGCCGCGTGGGCCTGGGCGTAGGCGACAAGATCGCGATGAACGGCCGCGGGCAGCTCCACGGCGATCTTGACGGGGGTGTCGTCCTCCAGGGGTCCAAGCTTGAGCTTGCTCATCGCTCCAGTTCCCCGCGATAGGGTTCCAAAACCAGGTCGTGGGTCAGCAACACCCTGAGGCTTGCGCCGGGACGGATCGTCAGGGTCGGCGCCAGGTCCAGGCTCTTGCCGACGATCTGCTGACCGACCTGGCTGGCGCTCGAGGCCCCGGCCCGGCGAAGGGCGCGGACAAGCGCCTCCTCGTCGCCGGCGCCGCCGGCTTCAGTCCCGATCGCCAGCAGGGTCGACAGGCCCGCCGCCGCCAGAACGCGGGACCCGTGACGGTCCGCGCCGTCCTGCAGGCCGGCCATGCCTTGGGCGTCGGCGGCCGGCAGCTTATCGAGCACCATCGAGCGTCCCGACGGCAGGATCAGTCGCGTCCAGACCACCGGCAAGCGGCTCTGGCCATCGCGGACCTGGGCGTCGTACGCCCCGATCAGGCGCGATCCGGCCGGGATCAGCAGAACCCCGCCGCCCAGGCTGTCATGGACGTCCTGGGTGACCTGGGCGATCGCCAGGCCAGGCGCGTCGGACCGCAGGCCCGTAACCAGGGCGGCGGGAATGACCGCGCCGGCCTGGAGGATGTAGGGCGAGGCGGGGTCCTGAAGCCGTTCGATGCTGGTGATGCGAGGATCCCCGGCGGGGGGGACGACCGGCTGGCCGGGCAAGGCCGCCGCCACAGGTCTTGTGTCGGCCGCGCGGCCCTCGGACCGGCCCACGAAGAGGTCGCTGTCGCGGGCCGGCAGCGCCCCGCCGACCGGCGAGGCGCCTGTCCGCGACACCCCTGGAAGCGGCTCCAGCGGTCGCGACGCGGCCCGTGACGGCCGGGTCTCGGGGTCCATGTCCGAGGCGACCGGCGCGCCGGCCGTTCCTTGCGGCCATGGCCTCTCCTGCCCCTCCCGCGCGGCCTTGAGAATGGGCCGGCCAAGGTCGCCGGGCAGTGGCGGCCCCAGGACCGGGACGCCGGCGGCCCCGACATAGCCGCGCGGCAAGGCGGTGACGCGTTCGGACGGCGTCGCGAGCGGCGGCGTCTCCGTGCTCGGCGCCCCGACCCGCTCGCGCTGGACCAGCGACCAGCCCACCGCCCCGAACAGCCCCGCCGAGACGACCGCGCCGGTGACGACTAGGGCCCGTCGCGACAGGCGGGCGACGGGCGCGGACGGACCGCGCAGACGCAGGCGCTTGGCGATGGCGGCCTCGGCCTCGTTGCGATCCGGGGTCATCGCGACGCCTCCCCGCCCTGGGCCAGCCGCACCAGGCGCACGGTGCGGGCCGCCCGCTTGACGCCCAGGCGCAGCTCGGCGCGATCGAACAGCCGCTCGGCGACGATGCGCCGCCCCTCGACATGGTAGTTGATCAGTTCGGCGCTCTTGCCGTCGGCGCTGGTCCGATAGAGCGGCGGCAGGTCCTCGATGAGGACGTCGGGCCCAAACTCGACATAGGTCCGCCGGCCATCGTCGAAGACGGCGATCGGACGCCAGGCTGGATGGTCACCCTCGATGCGGTAGGCGCGATTGACGCGGGTCCAATCCAGGATCGCCGCTTTGGGCGCCGGCGGCGCGAGCACCAAGACCGGTGCGATATCCGGATAGGTCCAGGAGACCTGCGCCTGCCAGGTCCGCGCCGAGGCGCGCAGTTCCAGGTGATAGGTGCGCCGGTCGGTGTTGATCACCAGGTTGGTGGCCAGGTTCGCCGCGGTCGGCTTGATCAGGACATGGACACGCCGCGCGGGCCCCGCGCCGCTGCTGGTGTCGCCGATGACCCAGCGGGCGGTGTCGCCGGCCGCGACCGGCCCGGCGGCGACCAGGCTCTCGCCCGGCTCCAGGACGATATCGGTGATGCGGCCCGGCGTGGCGATCACCGGAAAGACCTGGGTCTGATCATAGGCGAAGCGGATCATGCCGGCCGGCGCGGCCAGGCGCGGATCGGCCGACGGGTGGGCTTCAAGGCTCGATGCGGCGAGCAGGCCGACAAGACCCGCGAAGGAGGCAAGCCGGCTCATGCCCCAAACTCCTTGGACCAGGCGATGGCGGAGACGAAGACGCCCAGCGGGTTGGTCCGGAGGGCCTCGGCGCTCCGCGGCGGCCTGACGGCGATGGTCAGGATGGCTGTCCAGCGCTCGGTGGCCACCAGCTGGCCATCGCCATAACGCTGCTCGGTCCAAGCCAGGCGGAAGCTGCTGGGCGAGGCGCGCACGACGCTGGTGATGGTCACGGTGACTTGCGCCCGCCCGACCTGGCTGAACGGGTCGGCGCGCCGCGCGTGGTCGGACAGCGCCGCCGCGCCGTCGGCGTCGGTGAAGTCATAGGCGCGCAGCCAGGCCTGGCGCATCATCACCGGATCGGTGGAAACGGTGCGCACATCGGTGATGAAGCGCGCCAGGGTCCAGGCGATCAGCGCGTCGCTGGCCTTGGCGCCCTGGGCGGCGGGCGCGGCGATCCGCGGCTCGCCCAGGCGATCGACCTCGACCACCCAGGGCGTGACGCCGCCGCGCAGCGACAGGGTGACAAGGCCCGCGGACAACCCGCCGCTCAGCGCCAGCAGGCCTAGCGCCATGAGCCGCCAGTTGAAGGCCTGGACCCTGGCCGAACCCAGGCGCTCGTCCCAGGCCTGGCCTTCGGCGTGGTAGGGGGTGTGCGGCGGTGGGGTCGCGCCATAGCGCGCCGGTCCCTTGAGCGGGTTCATCAACGGTCCTCCGAAAGGCTGGGCGCAGCGCCAGCGCTGTGATCGTCGCCGCTGCCGGCGGCGTGGACGGCCATGGCCGCGCCATGGGCCAGGGTCTGGCGGTGCTGGAGATCGCGGGCCCAGGCCGGCGCGCCGCCGCCTTCCCCGCCGTCGCCGCCATCGCCGCCATCGCCTGGATCTCTGGGAGGAGGCGCGGCGGAGGCGCGCGACGCATCGCCGGTGCGACCGCCGCCGGTCGGTCCGGCGGGGGGCGGCCCCTCGGGATTGGGCGCGCCGCTGCTTGTGGGTCCGCCAGGCGGGGGACGTCCGCCGCCGCCCGCGCCCGCCGCCGCCGCGCCGGCCCCGGAAGCGCCAAGGCCGGAGGCGACCATCTGGGCGGCGCCGGCGCCGGCCATGGCCATGCCGCCGACCACCAGGCCCGTCCCCACGGCCGCGCCGGCCCCCAATTGCGGCGCGCCAGACACCAGGCCCGAGGCGACGCCGGGCCCGAAGATCGAAAGACCCAGCAGCGTCAGGGCGGCCAAGGCGATGGCCAGCACCTCTTCGAGGGTCGGCTGGCCGCCGGATGCGGCGTTGAACTCGGAGAACAGCGAGGCGCCGATGCCGACGATGACGGCCAGCACCATAACCTTCACGCCGCTGGCGATGACGTTGCCCAGCACCTTTTCGGCCAGGAAGGCGGTGCGGCCAAAGAGGCCGAACGGCACGAGGACGAAGCCGGCCAGGGTGACGAGCTTGAACTCGATCAGCACCACGAAGATCTGGATGGCGATGATGAAGAACGCGACGATGACCAGGAGCGCGGCGACCAGCAGGATCACGATCTGGACGATGTTCTCGAAGACGCCGGGAAACCCGCCCAGTTCGGCCGCCGCCGCCAGCAGCGGCTTGCAGGACGACACGCCCAGCGCCGCCAGCCGTCCTGGCCGCAGGAAGTCCTCGGCCGAGACGCCCGCGCCGGAAGCCTTCAGGCCCAGACCCGAAAAGCTCTTGAGCACCACGAGCGACAGAGCGTGGAAATTGCCGATCAGGAAGGCGAAGAACCCGACATAGAGGGTCTTCTTGATCAGCCGGGCCAGGATGTCCGCGTCCTGGGCCCAGGCCCAGAATAGCGCGGCCAGGGTGACGTCGATGGCCACCAGGGTGGTGGAGAGGAACGCCACCTCCCCGCCCAGCAAGCCAAAGCCGCTGTCGAGATAGTGGTTGAAGGTGTCGAAGAAGCGATCGATGACGCCGACGTCGGTCATGACGCGGCTCCGCCGAAGAAGCGGGCTCGCGCCGCGGCCCAGGCCGCCCGGCAGCCCAGGTCGCGTCCGGCCGCCTCGCCCAGGTCCCGGCAGCGCGCCAGGTCGGGATCACGCGGCGCGGGCTTTGGCGAGCCGTTCGTCGGTGGCTGGGAGGCCCCGCCCGCCAAGACAGCGGCCCCCAGCAAGATGATGAGTGCGGTCCCCCAGACGAGGGACCGGGTCACGGCGTTCCAGCGCTCCCCATGAACTTGGAGAACCGAGCCTTGGCGTCGGCCCGCGCGGCGGCGCGGTCGGCCGCCTCTAGCGCCTGGGCCCGCCCCTGGGCGGCCCCCAGCGCGATGAGGTCGGCCAGCTGTTGGGCTTGCAGCGCCAGGAGCTGGTTGCCCGCCTGGGTCGCCTGCAGGCCGCCCACCGCCCCCTGGCTCTGATCGACCAGCGCGCCCATCTGATCGCGCGTCGCGCCCAGCCCCCCGACCACCCCGGCCTGGACGCGCAGCGCATCCTGGAACCCCGACAGGGCGGTGCTCCAACGGGTATCGGCGCGCTGGGTCAGCGCCGCATCACTCACCGTCAGGTCGACCGCGCCGTAAGCGGTGTGGAACGCCTCGCGGATCTGGGCGACGTCATAGGCCAGGCCCTGAGCTTGCCCGAGCAGCGCGCGCGTGCGATCGACCTGGTCGCGCAGCGCCGCCAGTGAAGAGTAAGGCAGGCTGGCCAGGCTCCTGGCCTGGCCGACCAGCATCTGGGCCTGGTTCTGCAGGGCGCTGATCTGGTTGTTGATGCTCTCCAGGGCCCTGGCGGCCTGCAGCACGTTCTGGGCGTAGTTGGTCGGGTCGAAGACCGTGAACTGGGCCTGGGCGCGCAAGGGCGCGGCCAGGGTCAGCAGGCTTGCGCCCGCGACCGCCGCCAAGCGGCGTCGGGTGAGGATCATGACGATGTCTCCGAAGGGCTGACAGGCGGGGCGCCGTGACCCTCCGCCAGGAGGTCGGCGGCCCAGGCCAGGCGGCGCTCTCGCAGCCAGGCGGCGGCGAAGCCCGGCTTGCCGCAGGCGTCCAGAACCCTGCCGATCGCGGCTTGGTCGGCCTTCGACGAGGTCGCGCAGAAGGCCAGGGCGACAGGGCCCAGGCCCAGATCGAACAGGCGATCTCCCGCGCGCGATTGCAGGTAGTAGTCGCGCGCCGGCGTGGCGCGGGCCAGGATTTGGATTTGGCGATCGTTGAGGCCGAAACGGGCGTAGGCCTCGGCCGACTGCGGCTCGGGCGCGCGCGGATTGGGCAGGAAGATGCGGCTCGGGCAGCTTTCGATGATTGCCGGAGCGATGGCGCTGGCGGTGACGTCCGCCAGGGACTGGGTGGCGAAGACAACGCTGGCGTTCTTCTTGCGCAGGGTCTTGAGCCACTCGCGCAGCTGGGCGCCGAAGGCGGGATCGTCGAGCGCCAGCCAGCCCTCATCGATCAGGATCAAGGTCGGGCGGCCATCGAGGCGGCGAGCAATGCGGTGGAAGAGATAGGCCAGCACCGCCGGCGCGGCGGCGCCGCGCGGCAGGCCTTCGGTTTCGAAGACCTGGACGGCCGCCTCGCCAAGCGCCTCGCCGGTCCCGTCCAGCAGCCGACCGTGCGGCCCGCCGAGCACGAACGGCGCGAGCGCGGCCTTCAAGGCCGGACTGGCCAGCAGCGCCACCAGGCCCGTCAGGGTGCGCTCGGCCAGGGGCGCACCGGCCAGCGACCCCAGGGCCGTCCAGAGATGCTCGCGCACCGCCGGAGTGATGGTCATGCCTTCACGCGCCAGGATCGCCGTCAGCCATTGGGCGGCCCAGGCCCGCTCGGCGGGCGCGTCGATCAGGGACAGCGGCTGCAGGGTCGGCGCGACAGCCCCCTCCCCCGACAGGTCGTGGAAGTCGCCGCCCATGCCCAGGACGGCCGCGCGGCTGGAGGCGCCAAAGTCGAAGGCGAAGATCTGGGCGTGCCGATAACGGCGGAACGACAGGGCCAGCAGGGCCAGCAGCACGCTCTTGCCGGCGCCGGTGGGTCCCACCACCAGGGTGTGGCCGACGTCGTCGACATGCAGGCTCAGGCGAAACGGCGTCGAACCGGCCGTACGGGCGATCAACAGCGGCGGACCGTCCAGGTGGGCATTGCGCTCGGGCCCGGCCCAGACCGCCGACAGCGGCGCCAGATGCGCCAGGTTGAGGGTCGACAGCGGCGGCTGGCGGACATTGGCGTAGACGTGGCCCGGGATCGTGCCGAGCCAGGCCTCGACGGCGTTGACGTCCTCGCGGATGACGGTGAGGTCGCGTCCCTGGATGACCTTCTCGGCCAGGGCCAGCTTGGCGTCGGCGCGCTCGGGGTCCTCGTCCCAGACCACGAGACTGGCGGTGACGTAGGCATAGGCGACCGCGTCGCCGCCGAGGTCCTGCAACGCCAGGTCCGCCTCGCCAGCCTTGTTGGCCGCATCGTTGTCGACGAGCGCCGAAGGCTCCTGGGTCAGGGCCTCTCGCAGCAGCACCAGCACCGACTTGCGCTTGGCGAACCATTGGCGGCGGATCTTGGTCAGCAGGCCCGTGGCCAGGGTCTTGTCCAGGCAGATCGCCCGGGTGCTCCAGCGATAGGCGATGGCCAGGCGATTGAGATCGTCCAGCAGCCCCGGCGTGGTGGCGGGCGGAAAGCCCACCAGGGTCAGGACCCGCAGGTGAGCCCGGCCCAGGCGCGGCTCCAGGCCCGCCGTCAGCCGTTCGGTGGCTAGGACGGTGTCGAGATGGATCGCCGTCTGCGGCGGGGCCACGCGCTGGCGCGCCGTCGAGACCGCCCCGTGCAGGAAACTCAAGGTGGCCGCGTCATCGAGCCAGGCCAGGGTCGGCATCAGGCCGTCGAGCAGCGCCAGAAACCGGTCCGTCCGGTCGACGAAACTGGCCAGTTCGGCGCGCCAGTCGATGGTCGTGCTGGTCCGCCCCTCGACGAAAAGGCGCTCCAGCCGCCCGCGTCGCTCTGCGGGCGGCAGATAGGTCAGGGTGAGGAAATAGCGGCTTTCGAAATGCTCGCCGCTGTCCTGGAAATCGGCGCGTCGTTCCTCGTCGACCAGGGCGGACAGAGGATCGGGAAAGCTGCTTGTCGGATAGTGCGCCGAGGGGTCGCGCCGGGCCTCGACGAAGATCGCCCAGCCTGAACCCAGGCGGCGCAACGCGCCGTTCAACCGCGCGGCGACCGCGGCGACCTCGGCGTCGGTGGCGCTGTCGAGGTCTGGCCCGCGAAAGGCCGCCGAGCGTTGGAAGCCGCCGTTTTTGCACAGCACCACGCCCGGCGCGACCAAGGCGACCCAGGGCAGGAAGTCGGCGAGCAAGGCGGGATGGCGTCGGTATTCGCGAAGGTCGAGCATGGCTCAAACCTCCAGGCGGGTCGGCAGGCGCACGTGGCGGCGGCCGACCTCGAAGATCTGCGGATCGCGGCGCGCGGCCCAGACGGCCAGGCCATGGCTCACCAGCCAGACGAGCAGGCCGACGGCCCACAGCCGCAGGCCAAGGCCAAGGGCGGCGGCCAGGGTGCCGTTGACCAGGGCGATCGCGCGCGGGGCGCCGGCCAGCAGCATGGGCTCGGTCAGGGCCCGATGGACGGGGGCTGCGAACCCCAGGGCGCGATCGCCGGCCATCAGACCAGCGCTCCGCCGCCGAAGGAGAAGAACGACAGGAAGAAGGAGCTGGCCGCGAAGGCGATCGACAGGCCAAAGACGATCTGGATCAGCTTGCGCGAGCCGCCCGAGGTCTCGCCGAACGCCAGGGTCAGGCCCGTGACGATGATGATGATCACCGCGATGATCTTGGCGACCGGGCCCTCGACCGACTCCAGGATCTGCTGAAGCGGTTCTTCCCAGGGCATGCCCGAGCCGGCGGCGTGGGCTTGGGCGCTCATCGTCGCCAGGCCAACGGTCAGACCGGCGAGGACCCAGGGCTTGAGCGCGGGAAGCCGTTCGGCAAGACGCGTACGGAATGAAAGGCCGGGCGCCCGGTGAGCGGGCATAGGGGCGCGCGGCAGGGCAAGGCTCGTGGACACGAGGCCATCTCCTTCAACGATGTCGGGGGTTGGGGGGCTTAGGGTCTCAGGCGGGGCTGAGCTGGTAGGCGCCGTCGGGCGCCTGGCCCTCCAGGCGGACAAGGTCGATCAAGCGTCGCTGTCGGCCGCGCCCGGCCAGCACGGCGATCAAGTCGATGGTTTCGGCGATCAGGCCGCGCGGGACGGTGACCACCGCTTCCTGGATCAGTTGCTCCAGGCGCAGCAGCGCCCCGAGGGCCGAGCCGGCGTGAAGGGTGGCGACGCCGCCCGGATGCCCGGTGCCCCACGCCTTGATCAGGTCGAGGGCTTCGGGACCGCGCACCTCGCCGATGATGATGCGGTCGGGCCGCAGGCGCAGGGCCGAGCGAACGAGATCGGTGAGGCTGATCACCCCTTCGCGCGTGCGCAGCGCGACCTGGTTCACGGCGGCGCACTGCAGTTCGCGCAGGTCCTCCAGCAGCACGACGCGGTCGCCGCCCAAGGCGATCTCGGCCAGGAGCGCGTTGACCAGGGTGGTCTTGCCGCTGGAGGTGGGGCCGGCCACCAGGATGTTGGCCCGTCCGGCCACGGCCTTGGCCAGCAACTGGCCCTGGCGATCGCTCATCACCCCCGACAGCACATAGTCGTCGAGCCGGAAGACGAGGCTGGCGGGCTTGCGGATGGAGAAGGTCGGGGCGGCCGCGACCGGCGGCATCAGGCCCTCGAAGCGCTCGCCCGCGCCGGGCAGTTCGGCCGACAGCCGCGGGCGGTCGGCGTGGATCTCGGCGGCGACGTGGTGGGCCACCAGGCGCAGGATCCGCTCGGCGTCCGGCGCCGAGACGGTCAGGCCAGTGTCAACGAGGCCGGCGTCGAAACGATCGACCCAGACGCGGCCGTCGGGATTGAGCATGACCTCGGCCACGCCCGGATCCTCCAGCCGCGCCAGGAGCAGCGGTCCCAGCGCGGTGCGCAGCATCTGCCGGCTGCGCTCACGTCCCAGTTGGGTTTCGGAAAGGTCCACGGCTGATCCCCGGTTTCCACGGGGATGAGTAAGAAGACCTGGAATTGGCCGATCTCAACAGCCAAATCGCGCCGGCGAACCCTGGCGTACAAAGACAGGCGAACGGCGGACCAAGCCGCCTAGACGGCCAGGCGCGCCGCGCCGACCGGTGTGGCCCGCCCCCTGCCCCGCGCGCGCGCCGCGCCATGGGCGTGACCCCAGGCGGCGGCCAGGAGCTCGATGGCCACCGCCGCGTCGATCGCCGCCAGCCGGACCAGAACGATGCCACTGTTGCGCCGACGTCCCGGCTCGCGCGCCACCCCGTCGCTCAAGGCCAGCGCCCAGGCCTGCCGGCTTGGATCGACCTTGACCACGGCCCAGCCCCTCTCGGGCCAGCCCAGGGTCGCGAAGGTCTTGTCGCCGAGGCGAAACTGCACCGTCTCAAGGACTGTCCTGGACTGCGCGCCAGCGCCAAGCCCCACGGCCAGGGCGTGAAATTCGTCTGGGGTCATCGTTCGCCTCGTCGCGGCGAGATGATCCGAGTCGCTCGCCCAAGGCAAAATCGCCAGGCGGCGCGTCAGGATCGGTCGTGCCGCGCCTTCCACCGAGCGCATGGGGCGCGGCGGGAGCGGCCTGGCAACGTGTCGGCGCAGCGACGCGTTGGCTTTGTTCACGCCAAAAGGAGGCCGCGATGACCAAGGAACGCAGCGACGACAACCCCAAATCCCCGCAAGAGGTCGCCGACCGGATCTGGGAGTTGGCCGAGAAGATCGACATCGCCATGTTCACCACCTGGGACGGAGAGCAGCAGCACAGCCGGCCGCTTTCAGCCCGCGTGCGACGCGACGAGCACGCGGTCTATTTCCTCGTCGATGTCGAGGGCGACAAGAACGGCCAGGTCGAGCACTTCCCGAGCGTTTCCTGCGCCTGGGCGGACAACAGCCATTACAAGTACGTGGTCATGTCGGGATCGGCGCGCGTGAGCAACGATCGTCAGAAGATCACCGACCTGTGGAGCGATTTCGACAAGGCCTGGTGGGACGACGCCAGCGATCCGTCGATCCGTCTCGTCACCTTCACGCCCGACAACGGCGAACTTTGGGACAGCCCCGGCAAGGCCGTCGCCTTGGTCAAGATGGTGGTGGCGGCGGTCACTGGCGCGGCCCCGCAGATGGGGGACAACGCCAAGGTCGATCTTTAGTCCATCGCGTCATCCGTCCCCAGACGATTCATCGGAACGGCACGGCGGTCTCAAGCGTAGTTTAGGTGTGCAGCCCTCAGGGCCTCCCTCGAGACCTTTGGGAAGCGCGTTAAGTCTTGCGACATGCAGGAGGCTCGACGATGTTCGCTTACAGGCTCAAGTCAAACCAGGTCTCGCGCTCTGGCGCTCACCCTGTGAAACGACCTGACAGGACATCACGCACCGACCTGCGCCCGCTCGATTTCCAGCGGTGATGGCCTGGCGCGCCAGCGTCAGGCCGCACCCTGAAAGTTCGCCAGGAGGCCCCAAAGGCCTCGACCGCTCGCCATCCGGCTCGAGCAACACCAGCGCCCCGGTTTTCCGGGGCGCTTCCTTGCCTGGCGCCCTGAAGGAACGGTTCAAAGGGACGCGCCAGACCTGGACCGGCGCCCGTTCCGTCGCGCCATAGACGATCCGACCGATCCCGCCACCAGGCTCAGGCCGCTGATCAGGGCGTATCTCGATTGCCAACGAACTGTGGAAGCGCCAGGTCCGGCAACCACGGCTCGCGACGGGACGTCCAGCTCTCATATTGCGGGGCGAAAAGGCCCGTCTCGTCGAAGCTGCCCAATGAGAGCTCGTATTCCTCACCCCCATCGACGGTTTGGTTGATGGCCAGCACCCGCGAGCCGCATCGCCCGCAGAAGTAACGAACATAGCCGGGCGAGCTCTCCCAAGCGGTCATCGAGCCGCTGAGGCTGACCTGATCGGGGGCGAAAACCAGGAAGGGGTTGAAGGCGGCGGCGTGGGCCTTGCGACAGGTGAGGCAGTGGCAAAGCCCGCCACGCCTAGGCGAACCCGACGCCGAGAACCGGAGCTGACCGCAGGCGCAGCCGCCCAGTCGTACGATCTGAGTGTTCATGGCAACCCAACGCGCGGACCGCGCCGGCGGCGCCTTGGCGCACACGCTTTCAGAGACCATCCGTCGCCAGCGTCACCACCACAAGAGGCCCAGGGCGGCGAGCCAAGAGTCGGTGATGGCCACGGCGACTTACGTCCACCGTTTGCTAGCCCGCGTGTCGCTCGCTGCGGCGCACCAGCTGGACCAGAAGTGAACTGGCCAGGGCGCTGGGATCGCGTCCGTCGAGATAGGCGTAGGTCGAGCCAAAATCGCTGTCGACGGTCAGCCGGTCGTACTCACCGGCGCGCCACAGCCCGGCATAAGGACGTCCGTCCAGTTCGATTTCGAAGGCGTGCATGCCCGGCTCCCGATTACCGGAGCCATGAGCGCACGAAGCCCCATTTCGGTTGCATCGCTCAGCGATTTGAATGGGCCAGGCGCCGGTCCGAGCAGCGCGTCTGGCGAGCGCCGCGCCGATCACCGCTCGGCCTTGAGAGATCGCCAAAGCCCGCACAACCGTGATGATCGGGCCAACGTGCGCCTATCGAACTGGCGCGATCCGCCAGACGGTGTTGGAGAGGTCGTCGGCGATCAGCAGGATACGCTTGGCCGGATCGAAGGCCACGCCCACGGGACGGCCGCGCGCCTTCTGGCCATCCAGGAAGCCGGTGACGAAGTCGACGGGTTTGCCGTTCGGGCGACCGCTCGCGAACGGGATCCAGACCACCTTGTAGCCGGAGAGGTCCTGGCGGTTCCAGCTGCCGTGCTCGCCGACGAACACCCCTTCCCTGAAGTCGCCGCCAAAGCCGCCGTCACGCGCGAAGCTGACGCCCAGCGCCGCCACGTGCGAGCCCAGGGCGTAGTCTGGCACGGTGGCCTTGGCCACCATGTCCGGCTTCTGCGGATGCACGCGCGGATCGACGTTCTGGCCCCAGTAGCTGTAGGGCCAGCCGTAGAAGGCCCCGTCGCGCACGGCGGTCAGGTAGTCGGGCACCAGCTGCGGGCCTAGCTCGTCGCGCTCGTTGACCACGGCCCAGAGGGCGTTGGTCGTCGGCTCGATGGCCAAGGCGGTGGGGTTGCGGATGCCTTGGGCCAGCGGGCGATGCGCGCCGGTGAGGCGATCGATCTCCCACACCGTGGCGCGGTCTTCCTCCACGTCCAGGCCCCGCTCGCCGACATTGCTGTTGGAGCCGATGCCGACATAGAGCTGGCTCCCGTCGGCGCTGGCGGCCAGGGACTTCGTCCAGTGGTGATTGATCCGCGAGGGCAGCTTGGTGACCTCGACGCCCTTGGCGGTGATCCTGGTCTGGCCGGGCTGGAACGGGAAGCGCAGCAGCGCGTCCTGGTTGGCGACGTAGAGCTGGCCATCGACGAAGGCCAGGCCGTAGGGCGCGTTCAGGCCCTCGATCAGCGTTTCCTTGACCTCGGCCCGGCCATCGCCGTCGGCGTCGCGCAGAAGGGTGATGCGGTTGCCACCCTTCACCTTGGTCTTGCCCTGGGCCTTGATGTAGCCGGCGATGATGTCCTTGGGTCGAACCTTCGGGGCCTGCGCGCCACCCGCGCCCTCGGCCACCAGGATGTCGCCGTTGGGCAGGACCAGCATCTGGCGTGGGACCTTCAGGTCGGTGGCCAGGGCCGTGACCTTAAACCCCTTGGGCGCGGTCGGGACCGCGTCGCCCCAGCCGGCCGGCTTGGCGATCTTCATCGGCGGCAGCAGGGTCTGTTGCTGGTCAGGCAGCGGCGGCTTACCGGCCCCGGTCTGGTCGAGGCTTGGATCGCTGCGGCCGCAGCCCTGCAGGGCCAGCACCGAGGCGGCGAGGAGAAGCCAGCGCGCGCTCATCGGGCAATCCCTTCGATGCGTTGTTCCGAATAGCCGATAGCGCCGGCGACCAGCGCCGCCACGGTCGAGACGATCGACAGGATCAAGCCCGGCGATCCGACCGAGCTCCAGCCGTCGTGGCTGTGCTGGAAGGAATTGACGAGGCCGGCGACGAACATCACGGCCACCGCCGCCAGATAGGCCAACGCCCGTCCACGTGTCGTGCGTCCCGGAAAGACCGCCGCGACGATCGCCCAGGCCAGGACCAGCCCGCCGAAGAAACAGCCGCCGGCGATCAGCCAGGCGGCGAAGTTGGTCCACTGGACGAAGGCGCTCTTCAGATAGGCGATGTCGGAAGCCAAGCCCGATGGGAACAGCGCCAGCGGAAACGCCAGCAGAATGGCATGGAGGGGATGGAGCGGCGTTGCGCCGGTCCCTCGAGAAATCGACATGGAAACCTCCGGGCGTTCGGGGGCGCTTGGCGGGGCAGCCCGCACCGCCGCGTTAGGGTGGCGCCGCGATGGCCAAGGTCAGGCTCGACCGCGCGGGCGGGGTTGCGCTCAGCGTCTGGCGAACCAGGCGTGCTTTGATCCGACCGTCATGGCGACGACGGCGGCGCCAGCCGCCACCACCAACGCGTCCTCGATCAGCCCGCTTCGAGTTTGGCCGATCCGGGCCATGCCCTGCTTGCGACCCGCCAGGGTCAGATAGGCCAGGGGCACGGCGGTCGTGACGGCGATCGCAGCGCCGGTCCGCTCGCGACCGCGCGGCGCCAGGGCCGCGCCGGCGATACCGGCGCTCATGACCCGGGCCAGCAGTCCCAGGAACACCGTCCGGTCTGGCGCCGACTTCATCTTGTCGCCGAAGAGTTCGCCCACGCCCATCGCCAGGGCTCCGAACTTGAAGAGCGGCTGGTCCAGCAGGACGAGCTGGCCGGGCGTGGCGCGCCCGGCCAATCGCGCGGTCGCTAGAGCGGCCATGGGCGTCATGGAGCGAGCGCTGGCGACGACGCCGATCAGCGCGGACGGGAGAAGGGAGAGGGCTTTCATCCTGGCTGAACACGCCAGGCGCTTGGAGGTTCAGGCCTTGCGCAACCTCTGCTCCAAGTTTGGGGCGTCGCGGCCGACATCGTCGGGATCGTCTGGGCCGCTCGGCGGTTTTGAGCGGATGCCAGGAGAAGCCTGATGAGCGACAGCGTCACCAACACGGCCGTGCGCCTCAACCAGTTCGGCGGCCGCGAGGTCCTGGCGATCGAGACGATCGCCATCCCTCAGCCGCAGGACGACGAGGTCTTGGTGCGGGTGGCCGCGGCCAGCGCCAACCCGGTCGACCACAAGATCCGCGAGGGCAAGTACCCCGCCTATCATGAAAAGGATCTGCCCATCACGCTGGGCCGCGATCTTGCCGGAACCATCGAGGCGGTCGGAACGCGCGGCCACTACATGCTGAGCAAGGGTGATCCGGTGTTTGCCTTCATCGGCCAGGATCGCGGCGCCCAGGCCCGGTTCGTGGTGGTCAAGGCCGTCGAACTGGTGGCCGCGCCCACCTCGATCGACCTGATCCACGCCGCCGGCGTCCCGCTCGCGGCGATCACCGCCTGGCAGGGGCTCTTCGACCATGGCGGCCTGCAGGCCGGCCAGAAGGTGCTGATCCACGGCGGCGCCGGCGGGGTCGGCCATTTGGCCATCCAACTGGCCAAGGCCAAGGGCGCGACGGTCCTCGCCACGGCGTCTCAGGACGATCTCGACTTCGTCCGCGATCTTGGGGCCGACACGGCCATCGATTACAAGAACGAGCGCTTCGAAGACATCGCCAGCGACATTGACGTGGTCTTCGACCTGGTCGCCGGTGAGACCCAGGATCGATCATGGGTCGTCCTGCGCGAGGGCGGCATCATGGTCTCGACCCTGCAGGAACCGGACAAGGCCAAGGCCGCGGCGCACAAGGCCCGCTCGGCGCCGCGCTACACGGCCCAGCCCAACGGCGCCCAACTCAAGGACATCGCCGACCTGATCGACGCCGGCAAGGTCAAGGTGGTGGTGTCGGAGACCTACCCGATCGAAGACGTCGCCACGGCCCATCAGCGGCTGGAAGAGGCCCATGTGCGCGGAAAGATCGTCCTGACGATCGACTAGGCAGTCCAAAAGCCGGAGCCGACCATGAAGTCCAAGACGGTTTGGGGCGAGAAGGGCGAGCGCGTCATCGTGCTGGTTCTCGACGAAGGCGAAGAAGCCTTCGAGGCCATCACCGCCTTCGCGCGCCAGGCCGATCTCAGCGCCGCCTCCCTGACCGCGATCGGCGCCTTCTCCAGCGCCACGGTCGGCTGGTTTGATTTCGAGACGAATACCTACGTCCCGATCGAGGTCGAGCAGCAGTGCGAAGCGCTCAGCCTGCTGGGCGATGTGGCCTTGGGTGACGATGGACAGGCGAGCCTGCATATCCACGCCGTCGTCGGGCTGCGCGATGGTTCCACGCGGGGCGGGCACCTGCTGAAGGCCGTGGTGCGCCCGACGCTTGAAGTGGTGCTGACCGAAACGCCTGCCCATCTGCGCCGGCGCAAGCGCCCCGAGATCGGCGCGGCGCTGATCGATCTGGCCGCCGATTAGTTCACCTTTCCCACAAAGACGAGAGTTCCCATGGACCAGCGTTTCGAAGGCAAGACCGTGATCGTCACCGGCTCTAGCTCGGGCATTGGCGAAGCTGTGGCCCGCCGGTTTTCCAAGGAAGGCGCCAACGTCGTGCTGGTCAGCCGCACGATGGAAAAGCTCGACAAGGTCGCCGCCGACCTTGCGGCCGAGCGCAACCTGGTACAGGTCTGCGACGTCTCCGACGAGGCCCAGGTGCAGGCGATGGTCGCCGCCGCGGTCGCGCGCTTCGGCGGCCTGGACGTGCTGGTCTCCAACGCCGGCACGGCGGTGATGAAGGACTTCGCCGACACCACGACCGAGGACTGGAAGACGACGCTGGCCACCGATCTTGACGCGGTCTTCTACGGCGCCAAGGCCGCCCTGCCCCACCTCATCGCCTCGAAAGGCTGCATCGTCCATACCGCGTCAGTCTCGGGTTTGGGCGGCGACTGGGGGATGAGCGCCTATAACGCCGCCAAGGGCGGGGTGGTCAACTTCACCCGCGCCCTGGCGCTGGACCTGGGCAAGCACGGCGTGCGCGTCAACGCCGTCGCCCCCAGCTTCACGGCCACGGACCTGACGGCCGACATGCTCAAGGACCCCGAAACGATCGAGAAGTTCAACGCCCGCATGCCGCTGGGCGCGCCCGAACATCCCGACGATATCGCTGGTCCCGTGCTGTTCCTGGCCTGCGAGGACGCGCGCAAGATCACCGGCGTCATCCTGCCGGTCGATGGCGGGGTCATGGCCTCGAACGGTCAGCCCGCCTAGTCGGCCAAGCTAGCTGCACAGCCCGCCGCGCCCGGCCTCAAGATGCAGATGGTCGGCGTGGGCGGCGTTGTAGTCGGGCGACAGGGTGACGCCAAACAGCCGGCAGCCGTCATCGCGCACCCGGCGCAGGAAGACCGCTTCGGCCCCCTCCCCGGCCCAATCCTTCGCGACGCTGATGCGCCGTCCGTTGGCCAGGCGAAAGCCGGCGATATCGATGGCTTGCGCGCGGGCATGGGCGCTGGGCCGGCCGCTGATGGGATCGCCGACACCGCGGCAGGCGTAGACGCCCAGATGGTCGATCTGGCGAACTTCGGTTCCCAGGAGCGCGCGGGCGGCCGGCTCCACGGACTGGCGCCGCCAGATCGCCACGGCGGCGGCCAAGTCGCAGGCCATCATCGGCCGGGCCGGCGCCAGGACCGCATCGGTCCTGGGCGTGGCGTCGATGAGGCTCCCCGCGCCCGTCACCTGGCAATAGGTGTCTTCGGTCCGATCGGCCACCGGGCGAAAGGACAGACCTGCGCCCGCCAGCCACGTCGCGCAAGCCTCGGGGGTGTCGACCGCGTTCAACAGGCGCCCGCGGGTCGTACCGTCGATCGGTTCGGTGATGTAGACGGGGCGCCGATCGAAGCCGAGGTCCGACAACGGCTGGCAAGCCGCGCAGGCCAGCGACAACGTCAGGGCGGCAAACCGCAGACGGGGTGGCGTCACGCCTTGGCGGCGTGTTCGGGCTTGCCCTTGCGCTTGGTGTGGGCGAACTCCTCGAGCTGCTTTTCGCTCATCGACAGCATCGACTTGGATGCGCCCTTCAGTTCGCTTTTGGGCGTGTCGCCACGCTTGGCCGATAGGGCTGCTCCAGCGGCTTTTTGTTGAGCGGCGGATTTGGCGGGCATGGCGAGACTCCTTGTCTGGCCTGAGAACGCGCCGCCGCCAGTTTGGTGTCCGCCGATCCTGCCTTCCCTCCCTCAACGGCGAACGGACCGCAGCACTCTGCCAAGCTCGCTCACCGAATAACGCCAAGACCCTCGAAGCGTTGCCGTTAGCCCTCCCCGCCGCGGGGACGCCCGCGGATCCGCCCCAGGCATCAATTCCCCAGCGCGTCGCTAACGGCGGGGGTCTCGCGAGCGGCTGGCCGCCAGGGAAATGACCTTGGCGTCGTCGGCCAGAGCGCCGAGGACGCCCTGAACCTTTCGGGCCAGCTCGTCGCCGACGAAGGGTTTTTGCACCACGGACTGTCCCCCCACTTCCCGAAGCGCCGCCAGATCGGCGTAGCCGGTGACATACATGCACGGCAGGTTCGGGCGCATGGCGCGCGCGCGGGTCGCGGTCTCCAGGCCGCTCATGCCGGGCATGGCGTAATCGACCACAAGGAGATCGACGTCGGGGCGCTCGGCGAGCATCGACAGGGCCGACGCGCCGCTGCCCGCTTCGAGAATATCATAGCCCAGCTCGCGCAGCAGCGAGACGGTGATTTCACGCACGGCGCTATCGTCGTCGACGACCAGGATCGTGGCGTCGGTGGCGACGGCGGCCAGCGGCGCCAGATGACCCGGCGCGGCGGTCATCTCGTCAGACGCGGCGCGCGGAAGATAGACCTTCACCGAGGTCCCCTCGCCCAGTTTGGTGTCGATGCGAACGCCGCCGCCCGACTGCTTGGCGAAACCGAACACCTGGGCCAGGCCCAGGCCCGAACCCTTGCCCACGGCCTTGGTGGTGAAGAAGGGCTCGAAGGCCTTGGCCAGCACCTCGTCGGGCATGCCTGGGCCGGTGTCGTTGACTGACAGCTCGACATAGTCGCCCGGGGCGGGCTCTTCGGGTCGCGTCGGCGCCTCGGTGATGGTGACGTTGCTGGTCTCGATGGTCAGTCCGCCGCCCACTTCCATGGCGTCGCGCGAATTGATCGCCAGGTTGAGGATAATCATCTCGATCTGGGTCGGGTCGACTAGGGCCGGCCAGAGGGCCGGCTTCAGCACGGTCTCGATGCGGATGCTGCCGCCCATCGTGCTCTGCAGCAGCTCGCGCATGCCGCCGACGGCCTCGTTGAGATCCAGCGCCTTGGGGGCCAGCTTCTGCTTGCGCGAGAAGGCCAGCAGCTGAGCGGTCAGGCTGGCCCCGCGCTCGGCCGCCGAGCGCATGTGCTGGAGCCGGCGCGCGACCGTCGGGTCGGCGCGCAAGTCGGCGACCGCGCGCTCGACGAAGGTCATGTTGCCCAGGATGACGGTCAGGAGGTTGTTGAAGTCGTGCGCGACGCCCGAGGTCAGTTGGCCGACGGCCTCCAGGCGCTGCATCTGCTGCAGGGTCTGTTCGATCTGCTGGCGCTCGTCGATCTGGGCGCGCAGCCGGTCGTTGGTCATGACCAGGGCGTCCGCCGACAGCTTCTCCTCGGTGATGTCGCGGCCCACCACATAGAAGGCGTCGCGCTCGGGCGTCACCGTCCAGGCGATCCAACGCCAGGTTCCGTCTGCGTGACGGACCCGGGCGTCGAAGCGGTCAAACCCGCCACCGGCCAGGCCCGCGAAGGTGTGTCGGGCCGTCTCCAGGTCGTCGGCGTGCAGGATGTCGGAGAGCTGCATGGCCAGCAGGCCGCCAGCCGCGTGCCCCAGATGCGCCGTCCAGGCCGGATTGACCTGCTTGAAGCGCCCGCGCGGATCAAGGACGGCGAAAAGATCGCGGCTCAGCCGCCAGATGCGGTCGCGTTCGGCGGTGCGCGCCTCGACCTCGGCTTCGAGCCGCTCGTTCAGGCGCTCCAGGGCCGCATGGGCGCGCCGCTGCTCGGTGACGTCACTGGCCACGCCGGCGAAACGCAGGCAGACGCCGGCCTCGAACACGGCCTGGCCGTGCAGGGCGATCATGCGCTCGCGGCCGTCGGCGCCGTCGATCGCCACTTCCTGGGTGAAGACCCCCTCCCCCTCGTGCCCGGAACGCGCGGCGCGACGCGCCGCGGCGCGCAGCTTCAAGCGATCGTTAGGCCAGCACAGGCTCATGAGCTGGCCAAGATTGACCTCGGCGTCCTCGGGCAGACCGCACAGCGCCTTGCACCGCGTGTCAACAGACAGCAGACCCGTGCGGCGATCAAAGCTCCAGACGCCCAGGCCCGCGCCCTCGATGGCCAGGCGCTGGTTGAGCTCGCTGCGGGCCAAGGCCTCTTCGGCCCAGCGTCGCTCGTTGCGTTGGCGCGCCTCGGTCAGGGCGCGTTCGACGGCGGTGCCCAGACGCGTGAGATTGCGCTTGAGGACGTAGTCTGTGGCCCCGCGCTTGATCGCGGCGGTAGCGAACTCCTCGCCCACGACGCCCGAGACGAAGACGAACGGCGTGTCCGGCGCCAGGGCCTTGGCGATGGTCAGGGCCGAAAGACCATCGAAGTCCGGCAAGGCGTAGTCGGCCAGGATGATTTCGCACTCGCCGCTCTCGATGGCGGCGACGAAGCTCTTGCGGTCGACGGCGCGCCGGATCGTGCAGACCAGGCCAGACTTGGCCAGGTGTCCGAGCACGAGTTCGGCGTCGATGTCGCTGTCTTCCAGCAGCAGCGCGCAGAGCGCGCGAGCGGCGCTACCGTCCATCAGCGGGGCCGGAGCGCGGCGGTGGCTCGTTGAGGATCGCCCAGAACATGCCCAGGGACTCGATGGCCTCGAAGAAGGCGTTGAAGTCGACCGGTTTGACCACGAACGCGTTGACCCCCTGCTCGTAGCTTTGGACGAGATCGCGCTCCTCGCGCGAAGACGTCAGCATAACGACCGGGATCTGACGGAAGTTGCTGTCGCCCTTGAGCTTTTCCAGCACTTCGAGGCCATCGATCTTCGGCAGCTTCAGATCGAGGAGGATGACGGCCGGGTCACCGGCCGGGCGACCGGCATGGTCGCCGCGCGCATAGACGTAGTCGAGCGCCTCGGCGCCGTCGCGGGTGGTGATGATCTCGTTGGCCAGCTGGCACTTGGCCAGGGCCGCCAGGGTCAGTTCCAGGTCGCGGGGATTGTCCTCCACCAGGAGGATGGGTCGCAGGTCAGCCACGTCTCGTCAGTGTCCTTCGTCGTCTTTCGGTGGGGCCTTGGGAAGGGTGAAGAGGAGCGTGGCCCCTTGCCCAAGCTTCCCATAGGCCTCGATGGTTCCGTGGTGGCGATCGATGATCCGCTTGGACAGCGCCAGGCCAATGCCCGTGCCCTCGAAATCCTCGATCCGATGCAGGCGCTGGAAGACGCCGAACAGTTTGCCGACATAGGCCATGTCGAAGCCCACGCCATTGTCGCGCACCCAGTAGGCCGTCATGTCGCCGCGGTCCTCGCCGGCGATGGTGATGACGGCCTCCTCGCGCGGCCGGGTATATTTCAAGGCGTTGTCGACCAGGTTCATCATCACCTGGCGCAGCAGGCCCGCATCGCCAAAGGCTGCGGGCAGATCGCCGATCTCCCAGCGCACCGAGCGCCCCTCGGTGGCGGTCTCGAGCGCGCGGCGGGTCTCCTCGGCCAGCTTGCGCATGTCGACCGGTGCGCGGGTCACCTGCGAGCGGCCGAGCTGCGAGAAGGCCAGGAGGTCATCGACCAGGCGCCCTGCCGTCAGGGCCGCATCGACGATCGTCTGGATATAATGGCGCGACTTGTCGTCGAGGGCCGCTTCCTTGGTCTTGAGCAGCTCGGCGTAACCGACGATGTGCCGGAACGGCGCGCGCAGGTCGTGGCTGATCGAATAGGAGAAGGCCTCCAGCTCCTTGTTGCTGCGCTCCAGCTCGGCGGTCAGCTCCGCGCGCTCTTCGGCCCGCCGCAACACGAAGTTCTGGATGGCGCTGCGAAACTCACCTGCGGTCTCGGTTTCGATCTCGGTCCACGGCAGGCTGCGCAGTCGAACCTGCTCCTTCCACGCCTCGAAGGACTTGCGCGGATGCAGGACGCCCGTTTCGGTGACCGGCTTGGTCGGGTCGCCGCTCCAGGTGACCGTGCGCACCACCTCGGGCCGGAACCAGAGGATGTAGTCGGGGTGCAGCTGAGAGATCGAGATCGCCAGGACGCCACTGGCGTCGGGTGCGAAGACCTCGGCCGGCGGCCACAGACTGGCCAGCGAGTCCGTGGCCAGCACCGTTTCGCTCCGCGCCTTCAGCCACCCCGTCAGCAGCTCGATCTCTGGAACCGTCGGGGTCTGACCCACGACCGAGACCACGCCGGCCACCACCAGCGCCGCGCCCTGCGCGTGAACGAGGTCGAGCCAGAGATCCGGGTTCTGGACAAGTCCGGTCTGGAAGTCTTGCGCCGGGGCCAGCCGGCTGAGCAGCGCCGTCTCGGTGCGCTTGGCCGCCACGTGATCGGCCGCCAGTTGGGCGCGCACGCGGGCGGCGATTTGCAGCGAGACGATCTGGCCCAGGAAATCGCAGGCCGTTCGCACTTGCGGGTTCACAAGGTGGGGCTGAGCGCTGTGGCCCGAGATCAGCCCCCACAGCGCCCCATCGACCAGGATCGAGATCGACATGGACGACAGGGTGCCCATGTTGCGCATGTACTGCAGATGGATCGGCGAGACGCTTCGAAGCGCCGCATCCGACAAGTCGAGCGGCCGGCCGTCGATCGGGCTGAGCGCCGGCTCGATCGGCGACGGCGTATAGTTGGCGTCCGGGATCAGGCGCAGGCGATTGAGGCGGTAGAGTTCACGCGCCTGGGCCGGGATGTCGGAGGCCGGAAAGCGCAGGTCCAGATAGGACGGCAAAACGCCGTCACCGTCTTCGGCGACCACTGTCCCGACGCCCTCGGCGTCGAAGCTGTAGAGCATCACGCGGTTGAAGCCCGTCAGGGCCCGGACCTCACGCACGGCGGCCTGGGCGATGGCGCGGACCTCGCGGGCGTCTTCGGTCGCGGTGACGAAACGGCGAAGGCGCGGATAGAGCGCTTCGAGGGTTTCGCCCTCGCTGGCCGGGGGGGCCTCGAACTCGACAATGGCCCCTTGAGCGCCGCGGTGGGCGCTCACCTGCCAGGCCACGCCGGCGAGACCGACCGTGCGCAGGAAAATCGCCTCATCGCCTGCCAGCCACGCCAGCAGTTCGCCGGCGAGATCCCCGCCCGGGTCGATCGCGGCGAGACTGGATGGCTTGGCGGGCAAGCCGAGGAACGCGGACAGATTGGCGCTGGCCTGCAGGATCTCGCCCCTGTCCCCGATCACCGCCAGAGCCCCATGCGGCTGGACGCCGCCCGGAATGCGGATCGGCTCGGCGGCGCAGGCGTCCAGGTTCAGGCCCTGCGGCGTGAGGGCGTTCATCGTGGGTCCGCGAGGGGCGGCGAAGGTCGATCCTGCATGCTCTGGTGTCGTCCGCGCCGTGAAACCTTCATTACCCGAGCCGTAGAAAAGGCGCGAAGCCGACGCAAGCTTGGCCTTAGCCTTTTCTGGCCGAGGTCGAGGTCGCGATCGAGAATGGCGCGCCCTTTCGGCGCCGGGCTTTGATACTCGAAAATCGGCGGGCGCAATGTCTCCCAGCCGACCGAACGCGCTTGGCGCCGCTGTAGCGCCCTCTGTGGGGCTCCCCCCGCCGCTTAAGTCAAACAGCCCGATGTGACCTCGCAACACACGCGCAACACGCGGCGTCTCGCATCGCCGGCGGTGTGCCAGGCTGCGCAAGAGCGTGCCGCAGCCCCTCTCGGGTTTCCCAAGCGCCCACCTCGGCCGGCGCCGGTATGATCCGACGGCATCGACCGCCAAAACGGGCCAAAAATGGGAGCCGACGGCACGCTTCGATCAACACCAAAAGACCGGTATCTTGCTCGCGACCCTCACGGCTGTCAGGCTAGGATCTCCACACGGGGGCGACCATCTTCAGGCAGCTTCGGTTCAGCTTGCTCATCGCGGCCAACTTGATGCTTGGCCTGACGGGGTGTTCACAGCCCATGCCGCGCGCGGACGCGGAGCATGGCAAGGCGCTTGCGCGCGTTCTGGGTTGCTCGGACTGCCACAGCGGCGACTTTAGCGGCCACAAGGTGTCGCACAACGACCAGGTCGTCGTGCTCTACAGCGCCAATCTCACGAAGGCCGTGCCGGCCTATTCCGACGCGCAGTTGCGCACGGTGCTGACCACCGGGGTCAGACCGGACGGAACTCGGCTTTGGCAGATGGACGCCGCGCCCTACGCGGCCCTCTCCGAACGCGACATGGGCGACCTGGTCGCGTTTCTAAGATCGCTGCCGCCCGTTGGCCAACCTCATCCGCGCATCAAGACCACGCCGACCTTCAGCCGCTTGGTGCTCACCGGCCAGGTGCGCCCCGAGTCGCAGACCTTGGCGGAGGACTTGGCCCATCCCCCTCCCAGTCTTGGCCCCGACCTCGAACGGGGCCGTTATCTGGCGCGAACGGTCTGCGCCGGATGTCACGCGCCCAGCCTTCGCGGGTTTCAACCCGCGCAGCCGGGCGACCCGCCGGACCTTGCCGTGGTCAGCGCCTATAGCCGTGGCCAGTTCCAGGCCCTGATCCACCAAGGCCAAGGTCGCGACGGCCGGGATGTCGGCGAAATGGCCGTGGCGGCGCGCAAAAGGCTTTCGCAGCTGCCGGCCAAGGACATCGATGCGCTTTATGACTACCTCCTGGCTTGGGGCCGGCAGCGTTGACCCACGCGCCGGCAACGCGCCTTGGACCGGGGCGCGGCGATGACGGGACCTTGAGGCCCTGACGTCGGCATGGGCGATCGGCCCCCGTCCCACGCCTGTCCCTATTCGCCACGCCAAGCCAGGTCGTGATCCAGGTCGAGCGCCAGCATCGCCCAGGAGCAGCGATGCGCCGCGCAACAGCCTAGGCTCTGGCGCGTTCGGCTAGGCCATGGAGCCGACGCCGTGAAAGCCCTGTCTCGCCTGATCTTCGCCTGCGCCAGCGGCCTGCTGGTGATCACGGCGATCGCCTTGATGGTCATCGGCTTCGCCGAGGCCCTCGCCGATCTGCGTGGCGGCGACCATTCGGGACCCGACGCGATCCTCGACGTGCTGGGTTATGTGATTGTCGCCGTCACGGTGTTTGACGTGGCCAAGTACCTCTTCGAGGAGGAGGTTTTCCGCGAGAGCGAAAAGCGCAGCGCCGCGGAGGCGCGCCGAAGCCTCACGAAGTTTCTCTCCACCATCGTCATCGCCCTGTTCCTCGAAGCTTTGGTGGTAGTCTTCAAGACCGCGCGCGCCAATGTCAGCGACCTGATCTACCCGACCGCCCTACTGATCGCTGCGGTGCTGGTCCTGGTCGGCCTTGGCGCCTACCAGCGCTTTTCAGCGACGGTTGAGCAGAAGGTCGGCGAGGAGGACGCCGACGCGGCCCGATCCGAAGGCGAGACGGCCACGACCAAGGGGTCCTCGCGCGCCAAGCCGTCCAAGCAACGCCAGAACGCGGGATGATCACGTCGCGGCGCTGAACCGGACCTTCACCTGTTCGCGGCGCCGAGGAGATAGCGCGTCGCGGCCTTCATCTGCGGGTCGCGGCCGATGGCGATGTCCCCGGCCGTTGTGGCCACGGCGATGGCGGGCTCGATCGCGGCGTCTGGCTGTGGCGTGGCGGGAAAGCTGGCGATCAGCGGCAGGTCCACCTCCAGCCGCGAGGCCGGCAGCTGCAGGAAGAAGAAGGCCCCGCCGTTGATGCCACGCCGGTTGCCGCCGGTGGTCTGGCCGACCAGGGTCGCCAGGCCGTTGTCCTTGCAGGTCTGGTCGAAGCCGAAGGTCGCCGAGCTGTTGGAGGCGTCGCACAGCACCGCCACCCTTCCAGTGAACCGCCGCCCCTCGGGCCGGATCAGGCTGCCCTTGCTGTCGTCGTCGTAGCGGGTCAGCCGGAAGAAGCCGGGTCGCGCCGGCGACGCCACCGCCGCCTCGCCCCAGTCCAGGAAGCTGCGGTCCCAGGTCTTGAGGTAGGAGCGAAGGCCGTCGGGCGCGGTGCGATAGCGTGTCCAGCGCTGGTCGCGCGACAGCGACAGATCGCGCTCGATCAGCCGGCTGATGATGACGTTCCCGCAGTCGATGCCGCCCTCGTTGCCACGCAGATCGACGATCAATCCGCGCGTGCCATCGCACGTCAGGTCGTCCATCACCCCGCCCAGCCAAGTCCGCCAGTCGAAGCTGGAGTCGTAGAGCGCCCAGCCGGGCATGGTCAGTCGATGCACGCCGTCCTCGCCCTTGCGAAGGCTCCAGGGATTGGCGTCCTTGGCGACCTCGACCGAGGCCGAGAAGCCGGCCCGGCGGTCGGCCAGGGTCAGGAGCGGCGCGCGCACGACGCGGCCGTCGGCCAAGGTGAAGGCGGCGATATCCTTCAACGGCAGCACCAGCGGCAAGTGGATGTCGAAGGTTTCGTATCGGTCGTCCCCGCGCGCCTCCATCAGGCTGACCCGCTTGGCGAGGTTTGAGCCATCGGCCCTCGCCAGAGGCGTGAGCCGCGCCAGCAGATCCTTGGTCGCGACGCCGTCGATCGCGACGATCACGGTTCCGCGCGGAAAAAGCCCCGCACCGCTGTCGTCGCGGATGACGACCATCCGCCCGTCAATCCAGCGGAACAGGAAGGGGACCAGCGAACGGTCCGGATAGATCCGCGCCACGGTTGCATCGCTGCTGTTGTAGGGGCTGGGATAGGTATGGCCGCACCTGAGCGAGGCCGTGACCCGGGTCAGCGCCAGGAAGCGCTCCCGGAAAGTCCCCGGCGCGGCCCAGGCGCGCGCCAGGCCGTCCAGCCGCGCCGCGATTTCCTCGGGCGTGCTGTAGCGATAGACGCCGGGGTGCATGGTCTCCCAGGCCTGGCGCAGGATCGACACGTCGCTGCTCCAGTCATCGGTGACCCGATCGCCAGCACCAATATCGGCCCAACCGGGCGTGGCGGCGCCAAGGGCCAGACCACCAGTAAGCTGCAGCAGGCGACGACGCTTCAACGGCATGGAGAGATCCTCACGAACGGGATCTGGCCCATGCGCCCTCTCACGGCGCAGCTCGCCTCAATTCCGTGTCCGTCTGCAGAAAATCGGGATTTGAGACCTGGCGACGGAATTGCGAAGGCGAGACGCCAAACCGCGCCATGAAGGCGCGGTTGAAGCTGGCCTTGGACGCAAAGCCCATCTCGAACGCCAGACCCAGGAGGGGTCGCCGTCGGCTCCGGTTGCAAGAGCCCGGGCCACGCCCTCGGCCCGCAGCCCGTTGACGAAGGTGGAGAAGTTCATCCCCAGGCCCAGGTTGATGGCGCGGGACAGGCGGCCGGTGTTGACGCCGAGAAGCCGCGACAGCCGCGCCAAGGAGAGCTCGGGTTCGCGCCACCAGCCCGCGTTGCGCGTGCGATCGGCGAAGTCTTTGGCGATGGCCGGCCAGTCCGGCGTCCGCCCGGGGTCTGGCTCGGGCAGGTCGGGCTCCGGCTGGGCGACCAAGGGCATGGGAAGTACAGCCTGCCTCCAGCCTGCCACGCCCAAGAAGACGCCGAGCACGGCCAGAGCCAGATACATCCCGGTTTCCTGGAAGAAATCGATGCCGCCGACCACCAGCGCCCAGAGCCAGAAGCCGGCTTCGACGGCCAGGCCCGCGAGCATCACCGCAAGCACTTGGCCCAGCCATCGGGCGGAGAAGCGGTCGTCGTCGCTGCGGTGATCGGCCAACCGGAGGCGCTGACGCTCCAGGACCTTGCCGATCGCATAGGCGTAGGCCGCCAGGCTCAACAAGCCCAGGCTATCGAACAGTGGAGCGACCCAGGCGCGATGGCCGCCCGTGTACCAAGACCACTTGGCGCTCCCCGGAATCAGGAAGCAAACGCCGAAATAGGCGAACTGACCGATGCCTGGAAGGAGATGCTCCCGCATCCGCCTTGGCGCGGTCCCATCCGCCAGCGCGTGGGCGTAGCCGTAGAGCAACGGCCCCAACGCCAGGGGAATGGCGAAGGGCGCGAAGGTTAGCCAGCGAAAGTGGTCATAAGCGCCCGCGAAACCGATCGCATACGGCGTCAGCATCCCGGCGATCACCACGAGCGCGGCCGCCAGGAAGCGGCTCGCCGCCCGGTTCTGGCTCCCTTGGACCAGCGCGGCGGCCAACAGCAGGCACTGCACGATCGCCACGCACAGCAACGCTGTTCGCCAACCGAAATACGGGCGCCAATCCATCATGACCTCAAGCTAGGCGCTGTGGCCGGCCGGAGGAAGACGGCTGGGCGATGGCTGGAGGGTCTTCGCCGTGCGCAGCGTTCCAGAAGGTCTGGCCGCAAACCTCGGGGCTAGCCTGCCATGCAGCGATTTGGCCAATCCAGCGTTGCTTCGCCATCGAGCTTGACCGTCGAGCTTGGCTCTTCGGCCGTCTTCTAGATATCCAGGATCGTTCATGGCAAAGCCAGTCAGCCCTGCAAAACAAACGAAGGCCAAGGCCGACGCCATCGCCCAGGCCAGGTCGGTCGCGCCGGACGTTCCAGCGCGCATCGGCTCGACGCCGGTGACAAAGTTTCGGGGAAATCCCGCGATCTTCGGCCGTCTCGTCGAGGACCACGACAAGCACCGCGCTCTTCTGGCGATGATCGAGGCGACGCTGCCAAGCGACCCTGCGCGGAAGACCCTGTTTGAAGAGTTCGTCCGCGATGTCCACGGCCACGCCGCGGCCGAAGAGCAGGCCCTATGGTCGACGGTGATGCGGAACCCCAAGACCACGGAATTTGCCCGTCACGCCGTGGGCGACCATCACAAGCTGGACAAGCTGATGGCGGACGCCGCCGCGCGCGACATCACCTCGCCAGGGTGGCTCGACCATTTCGCCACGCTCAAGGAAGAATATCTCGAGCATATTCTGGAAGAAGAAACCGAGCAGTTTCTCGAGGCGGAAAAGACCCTGTCCGAAGAGGATCAGCGCTACATGAAGACGGTTTTCGAGCGCCGGAAGACAGCCGAAAAGGCCGCCGCCGTGATTGAAAAGAAAATAGCGCTGAAGCCGATCGCGTAGCGCCATCCACCGAGTTCAGATCTAAGCGCCGCGCGCTAATAGCCCCCAGGATGCTCGTTAGCGCCCTCACGCCAGTCGCTTCGCCGGTGGCGACGGTCAGAAGCGACAATTGCGCAAGGCTGGCAGCAAATCTGCCGCCTGGCGGCAGAGGCGCTCACCGCCGGCTTTGCGCGGCTTCAGGTGGTCTCGACGTATCGCGCCAGCTCTTCGGGCGCGCAAGTTGGGAACGCGGCCTTGAGATGATCAAGGAATGCCGACACCCGGGCGCTGAGCAGCCGCCGCGACGGGTAGAGCGCCCAAAGCGTGATCTCCGGTCCGGCGACCTCGCCCCAGGACACCAACCGGCCCTCGTCCAGGTCGCGGCTGACCAGCGAGATCGGCAGGCGCGCGATCCCGACGCCGGCCCGCACCGCGTCGCGGACCATGATCAGCGACGACAGCCGCAGGACAGGCTCGACCGCGACACCGTCCCAGGTCTCGGCGTCGCCGCCCGCGCCGCGCACCACGGCCCGGACCGGGACGCCGTCCTGGGGCCGCGGCAGGCTCGGAGGGGCCACCACCACCAGCCGGTCGCGCAGGAAGATGCGCCCGATGAGACCGGCGTCGGGGTTGGGGTTCACCCGGATCACCAGGTCGTAGCCTTCCTCGACCATGTCGACCTGACGATCGTCGGTGGTCACCTCCAGCCGCACCTCGGGATAGGCGCGGGCGAACTCGGCGGCCAGGCGCCCCATAGCGGTCTGTGAAAACAGCAGGGGCGCGCTGATCCGCAGCCGGCCGCGCGGGGTCCCGCCGCCCGAGGCGATGGCCGCCGCCGCCTCGTCCAGTTCGGCCAGCAGGGCGCCGGTGCGGGCATAGAGCGCCCGGCCCTCCTCGGTGAGCTTCAGGGTGCGGCCTCGCTCGAATAGGCGCAGGTCGAGGCTGGCCTCCAGTTCGGCCACCCGCCGCGACAGGGTGGCCTTGGGCCGGCCGGCCTCGCGGGCGGCGCGACCGAAGCCGCCGTGTCGGGCGACCAGGTTGAAATCGGCGAGGGCCAGCAGGTCCATATGTTCCACCAACGAGACGAGGTGTCCAGATATAGCGGCTATTGGACCGCCTGTGGACCGATCATTTTCCGGGTGTCCCAACCACTCCAACCCGGAGATTTCCTCATGACCATCCTCGTTACCGGCGCCACCGGCCGTGTCGGCCGCCATGTCGTCCAGCAACTGACCGATCGCGGCGCCAAGGTCCGCGTCCTGGTCCGCGACCCCGCCAAAACCGACTTCCCGAGCCAGGTCGAGATCGCCAAGGGCGACCTGCTCGACATCGACGCCCTGCGCGCAGCCTTCAAGGGCGTGCGCACCCTGTTCCTGCTCAACGCCGTGGCCGGCGACGAATTCACCCAGGCCCTGGTCGCCCTGAACATCGCCCGCGAGTGCGGTGTGGACCGCGTCGTCTACCTGTCGGTGCTGCACGCCGACCGCTTCGTGAACGTGCCGCATTTCGCGGTGAAGTCCGGGGCCGAGCGGATGATCCAGCGGATGGGCTTTTCCGCCACGATCCTGCGTCCGGCCTACTTCATCGACAACGAGCTGATGATCAAGGACGTGGTCGTGAACCACGGCGTCTATCCGATGCCGATCGGGTCCAAGGGCGTCGCCATGGTCGACGCCCGCGACATCGCCGAGGTCGCCGCGATCGAGCTGATCCGCCGCGACCAGGCGCCGGGCAAGCTGCCGGTGGAGACCCTCAACCTGGTCGGCCCCGATACGCTGACGGGCGCCGACGTGGCGGCGATCTGGTCGGACGTGCTGGGCCGCCCGGTCGCCTATGGCGGCGACGATCCCGGCGGCTTCGAGCGAAACGTCTCGGCCTTCATGCCCAAGTGGATGGCCTACGAGATGCGCCTGATGGCCGAGCGCTATGTCAGCGACGGCATGGTCCCAGAGGCCGGCGACGTCGCGCGCCTGACCAAGATCCTAGGTCGCCCGCTGCGCAGCTATCGCGAGTTCGCCAACACGATCGTCGCCGGCGCCAAACAGGCCTAGTTGCTGCGGAGAATTGGGGGCGGCTAGAGTTGGCCGCCCTCGTTCCGCCTTGTTTAATATGCGCCAGAAGCGAACCTTAACGCACCTCCAGAAACAAGACTTTGAGGCGTTTGGCCCGCGAGCGCGCGACGGTACAGCCAGCCCCCGGTGGCGCGACCGCCCGATCAGCCTGTACTGCGACAGATGGCCTCAACGCAAAATCCGGCGCCGTTAACACATAGCGATCTACTAGCTCGCAGATGCGTGCCCCATCCGTTGAACACAGCCCCGTCGTGATCAAGCGCGATGTTCGCCTATTGCTTTGGCTGGCCTCGATCCTGCTCGCGATCGTGGTTGGCGCGTGCAGCGCGTTGCTGGCGTACGCGACCTCGGCGGTCAATCACCTGCAGGAGCAGCAGGAAAAGGCGCTCGTCGAACGGACCCTGGAGCGCTGGACGGACAAAATCAGCAACGATTTGACGACGGCGACGGTGTGGGATCAGGCCTATCGTCAATTCCATCCGGGCGGCGACGTCCAGTGGGCGAACGCGGAGATCGGCACGTTCTTCGTGCACAACCGCGGGGTGGATCTGGCCTTTGCCGTTGATGGAAATGACCATCCTTTCTACGCCTACACCGAGCAAGGCCTTACCCGCACGGCGCAACTTCGCGACTTCGAACGCCAGACCGCGCCGCTGCTGAAGGCCTTGCGCCTCAAGGCCAAGCGCCAACTGGGCCGACTCTCCAACGCACCGCCGACAGCGCCGGAACTGGCCACGACTTTGAGCAGCGTCATGCGCTGGCGTGGAGCGGTTTATTTCGTCTCGGGCTCGACGGTGATCCCCGAGGATGCGGCCGACGCGGCGCGCGCGGAACGCACTGTTGTCCTTTTCACCGCCGTTCGCGCCGACCGCGCGTTCCAAGACGCCCTCAAGAATGATCTCCATCTGATCGCGCCGGCGATCGTGCCCCCTGGCCCAGCAGACCGACTGACCTTGCGCGACCTTGACGGCCGCCCCGTGGCCGGGGTGGTTTGGACGCCTGGCCGACCGGGTTTTCAGGTCTTCCGGCAAGCCGGCGCCTTGATCGGTGTCGTCGTCACCTTGTTGGCGCTCGTTGGCCTCCTGCTGGCGTCACGGATCGGCAAGGTCGTGGGCCGTGTTGATCGGGCCGAGGCCGAGTTGCACAACGCCCTCGAAGCCCGGATGCGCGCCCACCTCGCGGCGGAAACGGCCAACCGCAGCAAGAGCGAATTCCTCGCCAACATGAGCCACGAGATCCGCACGCCCCTGAACGGCGTGCTTGGGATGCTGCAGGTGGTCGAGCGCGAGGGACTTCCGCAGGTTCAAGCTCAGAGAATCGCGATCGCGCGCGAGTCGGGTGAAACGCTGCTGGTCCTGCTCAACGACCTGTTGGATTTATCCAAGATCGAGGCTGGTCACCTGAATTTGGACACGCGCGATTTCGACCTTGAGCATCTGCTGACAATAACGTGCCGCACGTTTTCGGATCTGGCGGCTGGAAAAAGCCTAGGGCTGGACCTTGAACTTGACCCCGCTCTGTGCGGCGTCTGGCGCGGTGATGACCTGCGGCTACGGCAGGTGATCGCAAATCTGGTCTCCAACGCCCTGAAATTCACCCAGAGCGGCGGCGTGGAGGTCAGTGCTCGTCGCCTTGGCGGCGCGGTCCGCTTCACCGTGGCAGACACAGGCATCGGCATGACGCCCGACAGCCTGGAGCGGGTTTTCGAAAGCTTCGTGCAAGGCGACCCCTCCACGACGCGCGTCTACGGCGGCACAGGTCTGGGCCTATCGATAAGTCGCCGCCTCGTGGAGGCGATGGGCGGGGAGCTGCAGGTCAAGAGCTGTTCCGGCGAAGGGTCTTGCTTCTGGTTCGATCTGGAGCTGGCCCGTGGCGAGGCCGCGAACGTGGAGAGCGCCGATAGCAAACCAGCGGAGGCAACCGGCATCAGCGCCGGGCGCGTCCTGGCGGTCGACGACAATCGGACAAACCGCACGCTCATTCGGGCGCTGCTCGAACCGTTGGGCCTGGAAGTTGAAGTCGCGACCAACGGCGCCGAAGCGGTGGCGGCCTTCGCAGCGCAGACCTTCGACCTCGTGTTGATGGATATTCAGATGCCGGTCATGGACGGGATGGCCGCCTGTCGTGAAATCCGACGTCTAGAGCAAACAGGCTCCCGGCCCAGGACACCTATTCTGGCGCTGACGGCCAACGTGATGCCTCACCAGATCACTGAATATGAGGTGGCGGGTATGGACGGCGTTGTCGCCAAGCCCTTCAAGGTCGAGGACCTGATCGGCCGTCTCGCAGAGGCGCTGGACGGCGCCGGCACTAGATCCGCGAGCGCGGTCGGATAGTCGCTTGGCGACCGATCTATTCGCTTAGTTTCTCGTCCTCGCTCGGCGCCTCTCCTGGATTGTAGCGGGGCCTGGGCTGGGGAAGCAGGAAGAAGGCCACGCAGAGAAGCTCGACGGCGACGCCAGCGCGCGGTGCTGCGAGCGCGAGGGGAATGGCGGCGACCTGCACCAGCGTGGCAAGGCCGTAGCGGCGCGTCATCTGCCGCAGGAAATCCGGCGCAAGACGCTTGTCCATCACCCGTCGGCCGGAAAGCCCGTAGAACCATTTGGCCATCCAGATGCAGGACGTAAAGGCGAGGCCCGCCACCAGCGTCACCGACGCGGTCGGCTCGAATGGCCGCCCCACGTGGAAGCACCACAGGCGGATGGGATACGGGATGACGACGATCGCCAAGAGGAACAGCAGATTGATCGCGCTGAACCAGTGGTCGCTCTTGGCGTAGATGCGCCCGCAATAGTGATGCTGGATCCAATAGGCGCCGATCACCACGTAGCAGAGAACCAGGGCAAGATGCTCGCGCCACTGCGCGGCCATGGCTTCGACCAGGTCGGTATAGCCCTGCGGCCCGTCTGACGCCCCAGGAACCCTGATCTCGACGATAAGCAGGGTGAGCGCGATCGCGAACACCCCGTCGCTGAACCCCTCGAAGCGACTCAATCCGCGCTCGGCGCCATGCGTGGTGGCTTTGCGGCGTTCGGCCATGGTGTCCGCCTTTCAGCCCTTTAGGATCTTCGGTCCGGCTTGCGCCAAAGGGGGCTTGCTCCGGTCCAACCGCCAAACCCTGAGCGTCCCGCCTTAGGTCGCGGCGGTCTGTCCCGGCTCCGATATCGATCGGCCTCTTGTAGCGAATAAAGGGAGGCCTAAAGGGGACATCCCTAGGGGATGCCGATTGTCACCAGCACAGCCTCAGTCTTCGACCTGGCCGCTCTCGTTGGGAAGCTTGTAGGCCAGAACCTGCGCGTGTTCGATCTTGGGCAGGCCGTCGAGCAATTCGGGCGTCTTGGCGATCAGCGCACGTCCAACCTTGCCCGCCAGGTGCGCCAGCCGCCCCGTGTCGCCCGGAAAGGTATCGAAGATGGCGAAGTCATCGTGACCGAAGCGGACGGCGTACCAGGTCGTGGTGTCATGCTCTTCCATCACCGCCGACAAGCCGTCGCGAAGGAAGGCCTCCACTTCGGGCCCCTTCCCTGGCTTTGCTTGCAAGCGCACAAACAGCGCCTTGTTCACGGGCGGGCTCTTGTCGTCGGCCATGACGGCCTCCTTTTTCAACGGCTGCCCGAACCAACGGCTGAGACCGCCGTTGGGGGGCGCCCGCCAAGCGCCTTATCGCGCAGTCGCCGCGTTTCGATCGCCACGCGGCGTTCACGCCGCTCCAAGCGCGCGCGCCAAGAAGGGCGCCGTGCGGCTCTCGGCGACGCGCGCGACCACCCCCGGCGGCCCGCTGGCGACAATGTTTCCACCTTCGTCGCCGGCGCCTGGACCGATATCGATCACCCAGTCACTTGCCGCCGCCACGCTCATGTCGTGATCGACGATGATCACCGTGTTGCCCGCCTCCACCAAGGCGTTCAGTTGCTTCAAGAGTCGTTCGACGTCGGTGGGATGCAGCCCCGTCGTCGGCTCGTCCAGCACATAGAGGGCGCCACCGCGCTGCGCGCGCTGAAGCTCGGTGGCCAGCTTGACCCTCTGAGCCTCACCACCTGACAACTCCGTGGCCGGCTGTCCCAACCGAAGATAGTTGAGACCCACTTCGCGAAGGACGGTCAGGGCGCGACGGACCGTCGGCGCGTCCGAGAAGAAGTCCCAGGCGGTTTCGACCGTCATGCCCAGGATGTCGGCGATGGTCTTGTCACGATAACGGATCTCCAGGGTCTTTTCGTTGTAGCGCGCGCCATGACAGGCGGGGCACGGCGCATAGACGCTGGGAAGGAACAGGAGCTCGACCATCACGAAGCCCTCACCTTCACAGTGCGGACAACGGCCCTTGGCGACATTGAACGAGAAGCGGCCCGCGTCGTAGCGGCGGCGCTTGGCTTCCGGCGTCGCGGCGAAGATCGCCCTGACATGGTCGAACAGCCCCGTATAGGTCGCTAGGTTCGAGCGCGGCGTTCGGCCGATGGGCCTCTGATCGACCTGGATCAAGCGTTTGACCGGTCCGAGACCGCCGCCAATCCGTCCCTCGGTCGCAATTGGGGCGTCCCGTTCGAGCGCCGCCTCCGCGTCGATGTCCTCATCAATGGCAGGAGGCGCACCTAACGCCTCGGCGACCAGCTCCACGAGCGCTTGGCTCACCAGGCTGGATTTGCCGGACCCTGATACGCCCGTGACCGTCGTCAAGATGTGGAGCGGAAAGGCGCAGCTGACCTCGCAAAGATTGTTGCGCGTGACATCGGCGAGCCGGAGCCAGTCATCAGCCTCGCGAGGCGAGCGGGCCGCGCCCGCTGGCTTGGCGAACAGGTGGCGCGCCGTCTCCGAGCGCTCGATCTTGGCCAGACCATCCGGCGGCCCGCTGTAGAGGATCTGGCCGCCAAACTCTCCGGCCGCGGGGCCGACATCCACGATCCAGTCGGCATGGCGCACGACGTCCAGTTCATGCTCAACGACGAACAGCGAGTTTCCCACGGCCTTGAGCGCATCCAGGGCCCTCAACAAGGCTTGGGTGTCGACCGGATGCAGACCGGCCGACGGCTCGTCGAGCACGTAGACGACGCCGAACAGATTGGAGACGACCTGTGTCGCCAGTCTTAAGCGCTGCAGCTCCCCCGGCGACAGGGTCGGTGTGCTGCGTTCCAGGGTCAGATAGCCAAGTCCAAGGTCGAGCAGGACCGAGAGGCGCTTGCAAAGGTCTGCGGCGATCCGCTCCACAACCATGACCTTCTCGGGATGATCCTGGCCAAGGGCCTCTAGTCTGTCCGCGCGGCCTTCAGCGTAGGGCGCGAAGATCTCCGAAAAGGCCTTCAGCGGCTGGCGGGACATCTGCGCGATGTCGAGACCTTCGAAGGTCACCGACAGGGACTCTCGGCGCAGCCGCTTGCCCTCGCACAGCGGGCAGTCGCTGCTGACCATGTAGCGCGTGGCGCGCTTCTTCATCATCGCGCTTTGGGTGGTGGCGAAGCTGTGTGTGACGTGGCGCCGGGCGCTGGAGAACGTGCCCATGTAGCTGGGCTCGGTCTTGCGGCGGATCGCGCGCTGGATCTGCTGATGATCCCAGCCGGGATAGACCGGCACGACCGGCTGTTCGTCGGTGAACAGGATCCAGTCGCGAGTTTTCTTCGGCAGGTCGCGCCAGGGCTTGTCGACGTCGACGCCCAAGGTGATCAGGATGTCGCGCAGGTTTTGGCCGCCCCAGGCCGTGGGCCAGGCCGCGACGGCGCGCTCACGGATGGACAGGGAGGGGTCGGGCACCATCGACGCTTCGGTGACCTCGTGGATCCTGCCCAGGCCATGGCATCGCGGACAGGCGCCCTCGGGTGTATTGGTCGAGAACGACTCCGCCTCCAGATGCGGCTGGCTGGCGGGATAGTCGCCGGCGCGCGAGTACAGCATGCGCAGCAGATTGGAGAGCGTCGTGACGCTGCCGACGGACGATCGGGTGGTGGGCGAGCCCCGTTGTTGCTGCAGGGCTACGGCCGGCGGCAAGCCTTCGATCTCGTCGACCTGCGGCACGCTCATCTGATGGAAGAGGCGCCGCGCGTAGGGGGAGACCGATTCCAGGTATCGGCGCTGCGCCTCGGCATAGAGCGTGCTGAAGGCGAGCGACGATTTTCCAGATCCCGAGACACCCGTGAAGACCACCAGAGCATTGCGCGGAATGTCCACATCGACGTTCTTGAGATTGTGCTCTCGAGCGCCCCTCACCCGGACACGATCCGGGACGGCCCCGCCGGACGCGCTCGTGACCCTCGGCCGGGGGGTGGTCGTTGCCATGGCGGCTCCTTCGCGATCACATAACGGCCCAGCCGCGCGGCCGATCCGCTCGACCAGGCGCCTGGCGCCGATGCCGATCTTGCTCCGCGGACAACCCTATTTCGGCGTGACGCGGAACAGTCCGCCGGCGCTGTCGTCCTCGAGCATCCAGAAGCGGAAGTTGGTACGCCTCCAGGATCCGGACATTCAGCTTGGGCCTGGTCGCGGTCGAGACCGCCGCCTGGGCCCTTTTCAGGTTCGCCCAATCTCTCGAGCCGGCGCTCGACCGTGGCCTCCATGTCGCTTTTCCGACAGATCGTTAGAGGCGACCGAACCGATCGGGCGGCTTGGCGTTGAAGTCAGGCGCCGGCCATAAGCTTCACCGCACGCGGCGCCTGGGGATTTGAAAGCAATGCCGTTCGGCGTCGATCTTCGCGAACCCAAACCCTCCTTCCTGGCGGGCGACAGCGAAATGGCCACGCTGATCGCGGTCCACGATTGGGGCGCCACCGCGCTTGGGCCGCTCGACGCCTGGCCCGCTCATCTGAAGACCGTCACCAGCCTGATCCTGCGCTGCCACGTGCCCATCGTCACCCTTTGGGGCGAGGACGGGCTGATGATCTATAATGACGCCTATTCGGTCTTCGCTGGCGGGCGACACCCGCAGCTCCTCGGGTCCAAGGTCCGCGAGGGCTGGGACGAGGTGGCCGAGTTCAACGACAACGTCATGCGCGTGGGCCTGGCCGGCGGCAATCTCAGCTTCCAGGACCAGGAACTGACCCTGAACCGCAGCGGCGCGCCCGAACAGGTCTGGATGGATCTGGACTACTCACCGATCCTCGATGAGGCCGGCCGTCCGGTCGGCGTAATCGCCATCGTCATCGAGACCACCCAGAAAGTCCTGGCGCGCCGCGTGTTGGGCGAGTCTGAGGCGCAGCTGCGGCGCGCCCAGGAGGCCGGCGGCGTGGGCCTGTTCACCATCGACATCCGTCAAAACCAGCTGCGCGGCACACCGGAGTTCTACCGGCTATTTGGTCTGCCCCAGGTCGAGGTCGCCCCGCCAGAGGACATTCAGCGCTTGGTCGCGCCGGAAGATCGCCAGACGATCTCCGACGCGGACCGTCGGGCGAGCGGCCGGGCCGCGCTCGACGTGGAATACCGCATCCATCGCGCCGATGACGGCCGTGAACGGATCATCGCGCGGCGCGGCGAATATGAGCGCGATGCCGACGGCCTGCCCGCTCGGCTCGTCGGCGTGGTGCAGGACGTCACCGAGCGCCGCGCAGAGCAGAGAGCGCTCGAACAAAGCGAGGCGCAGTTTCGGGCCCTAACCCAGGCCTTGCCCAACCAGGTGTGGACGGCGACGCCATCCGGGGGCCTCGACTGGTTCAACGCCCGGGTGCTGGACGACACCGGCTCGACCACCGAGCAATTGCTTGGCAGCGGCTGGTCGCAGCTTGTCCACCCCGAGGACCTGATGGCGACCGCCGAGCGCTGGAGCCGGGCGGTCGCGTCGGGCGAAACCTATGAGGCTGAGTTTCGCATCCGCGACCGAGAGGGCCACTATCGCTGGCATCTGAGCCGCGCGGTGCCGCTGCGCGACGCCGACGAGGCGGTCATCCGCTGGGTGGGGACCAACACCGACATCCACGATCAGAAGCTGGCCGAGGCGCAAAGCACGCGCGATCGTGACCGCATGTGGACGATGTCGCAGGACTTGATGCTGGTCTGCGATTTCGAGGGGATGGTCACCGCGGCCAACCCTTCGGTCACCCGCCTGCTCGGCTGGGACCTGGACGCGTTCATCGGCCAGCCGCTGACCGACTTCATTCATCCGTCGGACCTTGAGACCACGACGGCGGAGTTGGAAAAGCTCTCGACCGGCCGTACGACCCTGGCCTTCGAGAACCGCTACCGCACAAAGTCCGGCGGCTATCGCCTGCTAGAATGGACCGCCGTGCCCGAGGCCGGACGCATCCACGCCGTCGGGCGCGACATCACCAAGGAACGGGCCGCCGCGCGGGACCAGGAGCGGATCTGGACCCTGTCGCCGGTGCTCAAGCTCATCGCCGGCCAGGACGGCGTCATCGCCGCGATCAATCCGGCCTGGACGCATGTGCTGGGCTGGAGCGCTGAAGAGACGCTAGGTCGCACGCTCGGTCACTTCCTGTCGGCGGAGGATCGCGACGCCGGCCAGGCGATCCTGGAGCGCCTCGCGCGTGGAGAGCGGGTGCGCGATGAGCAGATCACCCTGGACGCCCAGGATGGCGAGCGCCGGCACATCGTCTGGACCTTCGCCGGCGAGGGCAACACCGTCTACGGCTTTGGCCGCGACGTCACCGAGCAACGGGCGGTCGAAGAAGCTCTGCGCCAGAGCCAGAAGATGGAGGCGGTGGGCCAGCTGACCGGCGGCATCGCGCACGACTTCAACAATCTGCTGCAGGGCATCACCGGCAGCCTGGACCTCGTTCAAAAACGCATCGCTCAGGGCCGAATGGCCGAGCTGGACCGCTTCGTCACCGGCGCGATGAACTCGGCCAATCGCGCCTCGGCCCTGACCCACCGGCTGCTGGCCTTCTCGCGCCGCCAGCCGCTCGACCCGCGCCCCGTGCGGGCCAATCCGCTGGTCGCCTCGATGGAGGATCTCCTGCGCCGTACATTGGGCGAACGGGTGCATTTGGAACTGGTCTTGGCCGGCGGATTGTGGACGACGCTGTGCGATCCCAACCAGCTGGAGAGCGCTCTGCTCAACCTGGCCATCAACGCTCGCGACGCCATGCCCCACGGCGGCAAACTAACCATCGAAACCTGCAACGCGCACTTGGACAGCCAGTATGCGGCGCGCCAGCGCGAGGTCGCGCCCGGGCAATATGTCTGCATCTGCGTTACCGATACCGGCGTGGGTATGGACGAGGCGACCATCGCGCGGGCCTTCGAGCCGTTCTTCACCACCAAGCCGATCGGTCAGGGCACGGGCCTGGGCCTGTCGATGATCTACGGCTTCGCGCGGCAGTCGGAGGGCTATGCCAAGATCTATAGCGAGGTCGGCAACGGCACGACGTTCAAGCTATATCTGCCGCGCTTCCGCGGACCGACCGAGGAAGACCACGCGCTTCCGGAACTGTCGCAGGACCATCAGGCCCATGCCGGCGAGACAGTGCTGGTCGTGGAGGACGAACCGGTAGTGCGCGGATTGATCGTCGAGGTGCTCAGCGACCTAGGCTATGCGGCGATCGAGGCCGCCGACGGCAACCAGGGCCTGGAGGTCCTGCAATCCAAGCGCCGTATCGACCTGATGATCACCGACATGGGCCTGCCCGGGCTCAACGGGCGGCAGATCGCCGACGCCGGACGTCAGCTGCGCCCTGAACTGCGCGTGCTGTTCATGACCGGATATGCGGAGAACGCGGCCCTGGCCTCGGGCTTCCTGGAGCCCGGCATGGCGATGATCACCAAGCCGTTCGCCATGGAACTCCTGGCCACGCGAGTACGCGAGATCCTCGGCGAAGCCTAGTCCTCCCTGCGCAATCCCCCAACTAGCTATGACAGGCCGATGCGTTGGTCGATGCAGCGCCATCAGCGGACTCTGGTTTCAGTCCAAGAACGCGACGTTGGGTAATGTGGCGCGACTAGGTCGGACGTCGTTGCGCGTGACTAAGGCAAAAGACCAACTAGGTCTTGGTGATGCTAGCGACGCCCGCTGAGGCCAACAGTTGGTAGAGCGGCGCGATCACGGTGCGGTTTGCGCCCGCGTAATGAGTGAAAACCACCCTTTGGCGCGCTCGCGTGAAGGCCACGAAGAAGCCGGCCGTAGCCTCGGCCTCATCGTTTTTGAAGCTCCACCAGGTGGAGTCGTCGAGACCGATGAAAATCACCGTATGGTATTCCAGCCCCTTGCTCTTGTGGATGGTCATCAGGGGCACAGCATGGAGGCCCTCATAGGCGTCGAGCGTAGCCTCCCAACCGCCTCCCCCAGCGGCGCTGGCCGCCAAGTGAGCCGCGGCGGCGGCCAGCAGATCGTCCAGCCAGCTTCCCTGTTGGTAGCGCGCCACCAGGCTCTTCAGCCGGTCGCGATCGAGGAACGCGACAATAGCGGCGAGAAGGGTGGCAGCGTCGGCCTCTATCGTCGGCGGCGTCGGATAGGTTTTGGACAAGCCGACTGCGAAGGTGTCCAGCTCCCGAGCCATGCGCGCTTGACCGCCCTGGTCTTCCGGATCGATCCCGCGCAGCTGTTGGAGCAAATCCAGGCAGCCTGACCAGTATTTGCCCGCGCGTTTGGCTGTCGCCAGCCGGAGGAGGGCCAGAGGCATTCGGGAAGCCTCCTCCGGCAGGAGGTCTTGCAATGAGACACTCTTTGTGCCGACCTTGCCCGCCTCGTTCCGAAGAGCGACACCGGCCATTGCGAACGGCCCGACGAGTTCGTCGTAACGATCTTCGGCCTTTTGACGTACGAGAACGGCTAGGTCCCTGGGCTTTAGGCCACCGGCGAGTTGGCCCGCGATGAAAGCCGCCAGGCCGGCGGCTTCTCGAGTTGCGTTCGGGAAACTCCAGATCTGACAGCAATCGCCGCTGATGGTCGATGCCGTCTTCGAGACCGGCTTCACCGCCTTCTTGTCCAGCGCCTGGGCCAGGATGTGCTGAATATGCACAAGCCCCGGGGACGAGCGGTAGTTGTTGAAAAGCGGCGTGCGGATCGCACCAAAGTCGGCGTCGACCGCGGTGAAGGGGTCGGCCATGGCCAGCGCCCAACGCATGATCTGCTGCTTGTTGTCGCCGACCGCGGTGACCACCGCGTCGCTGTCGAGGAAGATCGCTTTTACCAGGTCATACTGGACTTGGGTGGTGTCCTGGAACTCGTCCATGAACAGGTGCGAATAGGTCAGCCGCAGCGCCCGGCGCAGAACTGGATTGGTGCGGACCAACAGCTCTGCGAGCCGGCCGATCATGCTGAAGGAAAGGCGGCTGCTCTGGCCGCCATGGAGCGCGCTCCTCCAGTATTCGCCCGCAGCCCATCCGCCAGGCGTACGAGCTGTCCAACCCGCCGAACTCAAGCGTCGGCGGATCAGGTGATCGCGCTCAAAATCACCGACCTTCAGCGCCATGATGTCGGCCCGTGTGCCGATCTTGGCAGGCGGCGAGCCTACGGTGCTGAAAAACCCGCTCACCCGCGCCCTGGTCACGTCCAAGACCTCGTAGTCCGGAGTTGGACGCCAGATGACGGGCAAGGTCTGGCCGAAACGGTCCACCAGGCTCTTGGCGAAAGCGTCGAAGGTCTGGGAGTCCAGACGTGCGGCGTGGGTCGGATGGCAACGTGCGCGAACCCGCTCGGAAAGATTTCGGGCGGCGTCGCGCTTGTAGCTGATCGCCAGGATCCGCCGCGGCGCGGGACAGGCGCCGGTCTGCAGCAGGAAGGCGGCGCGTTGCGCGAGAAGTTCGGTCTTGCCAGCGCCGGGGCCGGCGATCACCGAGCGATTGTCGCTCGACTTCGCCACCAAGAGCGCGTTCGCCTCCAGGGCGTCGACGCCCGTCGGGGTCCAGGCGCCCGGCGCAACCAGACTCGCTCGGGCCAGCGTCATCAGCCCTTCCGCACATTCTTGGCCACGTGCTCGAGCAGCCGGCGCAGGACCGGAGGCATGGTGGCCTTGATCGCAGCGCCGTTTAGGCCCGCAAGCGCTTCAAGGTGCGTGGCGGGCTTGCTACGGGTGAGAAAGTGGTAGCGGTAGTTGATGAAGTGCGCTGGATCCAGAGCGTAAGGCCCCGTATAGGCGCCACCTCCGGGCCCTCCGGTCCCCAGCACGGCCCTGGTGGCCTCGTCCAGGGTTGACTTGGGTCCGCCGCCCACGGGCACGACACCCTCGTAGGCAGCCGGATAGGCGCTGAGCAGCGCCAGATCCAGGTCGAGCGGCGCCGAGAAGAACACGCCGTAGGCCTCAATCCAATTGACCCACGAGAGCAGCGTCGCGTGGTCCGCTTCTGGCGTCCATTCGTGCATCCCTTCCACCTCGGCGTCGGTCAGGGTGCCTTTGGTGGTCTTAAGGAGCTCGGCCTTTGGGGCGCCGATCGCGATCAGGTTCTTCAGCGCCGTCTTCACCCGCCCCCAACCGCCGCCGGCCCGCCCCAGGTCTAAGTCGAGCAAGGTAGCGAACGGGATCTCCAATTCGCTAAGCAGCTTCCAGAAGTGCTGTACGTGACGCCCGCCCAAAGGGACAATCGCCACGAAGGACGGGTCGACCAGCAGGTCCAGGGCCTCGGCGAGCTTGGGCAGGGCGACCCGCTCGGAGTCGCCCTCAACCAAGACCACGAAGCGCGCGAAATAGAGCTCGGGAAAGGCCAACAGGGCGCCGCGAACGAACTTGCCTTCGTCCGTGGCGTTGAGCGGCAGCTTGATCGGCTTGATTTTCGAAGTGCGCGTGGCGGGATCCAACCGCACGTAGCGGACCTCGTCAGGCTTCACGCGGCTCAAAACCGCCGGTGAATGACTGGTCAGGACGGCCTGGGCGCCGCCGGCCTCCGCCAGGGATCGGACGGCCGCGACGATGCGAGCCAGATAGAAGGGAGAGAGATGGTTTTCCGGCTCCTCCGTGGCGAAAAGCGTCAAGGCCGGAATGTGCATCTCATCCTGGCGGAAGCCCTTGATCTTGCTGACGGCGACCTTGCGCTCCAGATCGAAGACCGCCGCGGCCAGGGCGAAGTAGAAGAGCGACTGCTGACCGTCACTGAGGGTTTCCAGGCTGCGCTCCTGCCCGTCGGCGCCCTGTTCGAAGATGACGACCAGGCGGCTGACCACGTCCTGGAACCGCCGCGCGACAAGGCTGAGCCGCGGCTTGGTGTCGACCACATCGTCGTGCAGCTTCTCCCAGCGGGCTTGCAGGGCCTCACCGATTGCGGCGATCGCCGCCTCCCCTTCAAAGGTGACGGTGAGCGACTGGGTCGCCTCGGCCACGTCGTCGATGGCCTCCTGCGACCACTCCACCGCCTTGAGCAGGCGCGCGGCCAGGGCGCCGGCCGAGGCGCGCACCTGAGCGGCGGCGTCACGGCTCGCGGGCGTGTAGTAGAGCTGGATGAGGCCCCGGTCCGCCGGACTGACCGGGCTTTTGTCCTCGACCTTCGGCATAGCCTCCAGGCTATCCACCCAATAAAGCGCTTGGGTGACTGCGCCCTCGGCCGTGCCATCATCTTCCCATCGCGCTTCCAGGCGAAGACGACAAATCGGCTGGCCAAGCTCGTCGTCCATGAGAACTCGGCGGAAGACCGGGGCGACCGTCTCCGCCGTCGCGGACCCGGCGACCAGTTCGGGCAGGCTGATGACTACGTCGATCACCAGATCGCGGGCGCTCTTATCCTCTGGCGCGGCCCCGACGGGCATGTGGAAATCGGATTTCACCACGGCTCGCAGCGCACGCGTCACGCCGAACATGCGAGCGAGCGCCATCAGCAGCGCCGTTTTGCCGGACGCATTGGCGCCGACCGTCGCGGTAATTTGGCTGCCCAGCGACACCTTCTGCGACTGAGGGCCAAAGCAACGAAAGCCGCTGATGGTCACGCTCTCAAGGATCAATCCCGCCTCCCGTTGTTCGCTCGAAGCTCACAGGCTTGCCACGAGACACTTGATACACTACAAGCATAACTGTCTCAAGCCCAAGCGAGTCGATGGACATCCCCCTCTCCTTTGCCGAGCGCGCCGAAGCCCTATTCGCCCAAAAGCTCGGCTATGGTCGGCGATGGAAAAGCGCCGCGGCCCAGGAACTAGCGATCGGGCGGGCGACGCTTTACCGCTATCTCGACAATCCATCGGGCGTGCCAGCGGACGTTCTAAATCGTATTGAGGAGCTGGAGGGGCCGCGCGCGCCCATTCACGGCGCACGCGAGATGGTGACCTTGATCGCCGGCGCCGTGGTCGAGATTCAGGCGCGCATCGACGCTGAAGGCTGGCTGCGGGCGCCCTACCCGCCCCTGGTGCGACGGATCTTCGATTTGGGCGCGGCCCGCAACCTCTCCGAAGGCGGCGATATCTGGCCCACAGACCTGCACGGACTAATGCGCCGGGCGCAAGAACCCCTGTTTCACTGGCTTCCCGACGTCAGCTGGGATGCTCAGGGCGACTTTATCGCCGTGCGCCTCGTGGAAGGCGGCGAAGCCAGCACGGCCTGTCGTGTCCTCAGTCTGGCCAATGGCGATCCGGAAACTGAAATCCAAGAAAACCTTGGCTACGAGATGCTGATGGGCATCTGTCGCGATCGCATCGACGGAGAAGCGCTCTACCGGACTTGGCGACGCACCGTCATCGAGAACGTGGTCATGACGAACTGGTCGACCGCCATACTGATGGACCCACTACTGGCCACGCTCGAACGCTCCGATGAGATCGTCGAGGCCTTTTATGATCGGATCCCCGAAAGCTTCGCCATCAACGGACAACTGCCGATCTGCACGGTGAGCGGCGTCATTCTGCGGCGCGAGGGCCGCGCCTTCCACACCGAGTGCCGCCACCCCGAGGCGATCCGCCTGGCGCGCGAAGGTATTCATCGAAACGTTAAACACCGCCCCGGCATGCTTTACCTGAAGCGGGCCTTTCGAACCTTCTGGGCCCTGCCGGGCCTGGCCGAGATCGAGCTGAACCGGCGCCTGCAAGCCCTTGGCTGGAGCACCAGCCTCTGGCCGGAACTGGACAAGGTCGACCTGGTGGCCATCGCGCCCGACGGCGGGCGCCGCCTGGCGATCGACGTGAAGGATTACCTGTCTCCGGCGCGGCTGGCCGCCCGGTTCAGCGGCTTCAAGACCTTCGAACCTAACCACGACTGCTTCCTGGTGATCCCTGACTATATCGCCGAGACGGATCCCCGCTTCGAGGCACGGTTCGAAGCACTTCGCGCGGCTTCGGGTAAACCTCCCGTGGCACTGGCCACCGTTTCCGACCTGATTCAAAGCGTGGCGCCATGAGGACCGATAAGGCTTTTCTTCGAGCCTACCGACCTGCGCTGCGCAGCGCCGATCCGGCCGCGCGCAAGCTCAGCGCCGCCGAAGATAGGATGCTGGGCCTCACTGAGCTTGGCCTCCATTTTCTGGCCCGCCATTGTCCTGGCGAGGACGTATCGGCCCTGCCCTATCTGTTGCTGGGCTATGCCAAGGTGATGGCGCAGGACGCCGACCCCACCTTTTTGCGTGACCTGGCCGCCCTGCGACATCTGGCCAGCCGCTACACGTCGGTATCGGCTTGGCTAGACGCATGCCGTCAGCACACGCAGACCCCGGAAACCCTCCGCTGCTACACAATCGACGACCGAGCTCCGGTCCTGCGCCGCAGCGCATCCGAGGGTTTGCTCGCCGTACTCGACGCGCACTTAGAAGCGCCCGCGCCTTGGATCAGCCGAAGCGTGCAGGCTGCTCTGCCCGGGGAAGGGCTGGTGCGCACGCAGCGTGGCGAGACCTTGCTCGCCTATCAGATCCCTCCAGTGGATCCGGACGCGCCCAGCCCCCCTGAACATGCCCTACCCCGCCGCCGCCGCAACGCCCCGATCACCCTGACCCTGGCGCAGCTGCAGGCCACGGCCGCGCGCGCCGACGCCCGCGAGGCGATGGCCGACTGGCCCGCCACCTTGTCGCCGCTTCGCCTGACCGACCGCCTTTCTAAGCTTCGTTTAGAGGAGCTGAAAGAGGGGTTCTTCGACGGCGACACCCTCACGCTCGATGGCGCGGTCCATGTGCTGGGAATGCTCTCTTCGGGCAAGTCGACCCTGGTTTGGCTCGTGCTGCTGGCCCTTAGCCTGGGTGATGATCCCAAACGCATCGGCGTCCTTGTGACCGACACCATCCAGGGCGCGACTCTGGTCGCGCGCCTGCGCCTGCACGGCGTGGACGCCACCGTGCTGTCGAGCTTCTACAACCGCGACCGCCACCTCAACTCCATCCATTGGCAGCAAGGCCTGTCGGCCTCCGGCTGGTCGGTGGCCGCCGTCGGTGACGTGGCGGAGAATTTCAGCGTCGCCTGCCCGCTCGACGGCTTCCAGCGCGAGCCGGTGGCCGTCCGCGGATCGGGCCAGAGACCAAACTTCCCGGCGTTTAAGGAAAAGCCCTGCCATCGCATCTACCAGCGCCGCCGCGACGCCGAACTGGCCGACGATGCGGCAATCGATGATGACGACGATGTCGGGACCGAGCGCTCCTGCCCGCTCTGGGCCCAATGCCCGGCCCAGGAACAACAGCGCAGCGCCGTCACCGCCCAGGTGATCGCTCTGACGCCGCAAGCCTTCGTCCACATGACGCCGGACAAGTGGACCTCCGCGCGCCACCTCACCCTGCCCGAGCTTTTCCAGCACACACTCGACCTGATGATCGTCGATGAGGTGGATTCGGTTCAAAAGACGCTCGACGACATCTTTGCCCCGCGCTCGCCGATCATGGGCGACGAGCGAGACGTTTATGCGCCGGCGATCAGCGCCAAACTCTCCGAGGCGCTGCGCGAGCGCAGCGGGGTGCAGTTCCGCCGGCAAGTCAACGCACGCTGGCAGGCGAACTTCCACATCTTCTACCGCTTGATCGGTACCCTCTACGCGCTGCTGCAGAACGAACACGCCCATCTGGCCGACTTTTATCGCAACAGCCCCTTCACCGCGGGCGGGATCCTCTACGAGATTTGGCGTCGGCGGCAGGATGTCCGCGGCCTGGCCCGACCCGGCCGCAGTTTCGACGACCCGGAGCTGGAGGAGGACTTCCTCGAAGTCATCAAGGTCGCCGGAGGCATCTCGCGCTTCTCCCAAGCCTCGGCCGTCGCCCGCGAGGAACAGGACGAGGAGCCCCAGGCGCAGGTCCAAGCCTTCCGCGATCCTGCCTTCCAGGCCGCGAGCCAAGCGCTGCAGGACATCGCCCGCGACATGGTCGTCAGCGACTACTACGAGGACCTCGCCGACCGAGTGATGAGCCTGCTCGACGGCCCGCTGGCGGCCTTCGACGCCACCGGCGAGCCAAGCGCCAAGGGCGCGATGAGCCGGCGCGGCAACGCCTTGGCCCTGATCTTGGCAGTGGTTACCGACCTTGTGCTTTCCCACTACCATTGGCTGGTCAAGACCCAGCCCGCCGTCGCCGCCGATCTCGGCATCGACGATGCTCAGTTACTGAGCCAGGCCAACAACCTGATCCGGCATTATCGCACGCTCCTGCCTTCCAATCCGGCGGGGGCGGTGTTTGGCCTGCTGTATGACGAGCCGGCCGAGGATCGCCGCGACCTGATGGGCGGCAAGCTCACCCTGATCAATCACCTCGGGGTGGGCCGCCACCTCCTGACCCACCTGCACGATCTTCTGGCCAGCGAGGGCCAGGCCGGCCCGCACGTGATGATGCTCAGCGGCACTAGCTGGGCTGGCGGCTCACAGCGCCAATTCAATCCACGGACTGGCAAGCCGATGGATTGCGCTTCCCCCAGTTTCGATGTGCAGGTCCCGGCCCAGGGCGTCCTGCTACAGCCCCAGGCGGAACTCGATGCGATCGGCCGGTCGGTTTTCGAGCTGGTGAGCCTGCGCGACGACCAGGGCCGTCAGGTCCGCATCTCCGGCCTGCCGGAGCCGGATCGGCGCGCGACCCTGCGCAAGATCTCCACTCGGTTGGGCAGCCGCCGCGACGCCTTCAACCTCATTGAAGAGACCTGGGCGCGGATGAGCCGCACGTGGGGCGAGGCCCACATCGAAGGCCGCCGCCGCGCTTTGCTGGTGACCAACTCCTACGCCGACGCCGCCATTGTCGCCGACATGCTGCTTGAAACCCTCGAGACCCAGGGTTTCGCCGATTGGCGCGTGTTCGGCCTCACCCGTGACCAGGCCGATGACGCCAGCGCGGCCGACGACCAGGGCCTACGCCGCGCTCGACCGCTTCCTCGATCACTGATCGAACGCTTCGGCGAGGAGCCGGAAAAATCGATCCTGGTCGCCCCGATGCAGGTCGTCGCCCGCGGTCACAACATCCTCAACGGCGACAACCGGGCCGCCATCGCCTCGATCTATTTCCTTCACCGGCCCCATCCGCGCCCCGACGACCTTGCCGCCGTGATCGGCCGACTGAACCGGTTTGGGGTGGAACGTTTCGATCGCGGCATGCTCGAGGACCCCGAACAGCCCGATGAACGCTTGTCCCAGCGCGCCCGGCGGATGCGCTATGCAGCTACTAATATCGTCCGCTACAGCCTCTATTCGCGCAGCGGCTACAGCGGCCTGTCCACCGAATACAAGGCCCAGTTCGCCTGGGACATGCTGACGCCGCTTTGGCAGACCATCGGTCGCGGCATCCGCAACGGCTGTCCTGTGCACATCGGCTTCGTGGACCGCCAATTCGCCCCGCTGTCCTTCGACGGCGAAAAAGATTCCGCCAACAGCAGCGTCCTCGTCCAAGCCCTACGCCAGCTCGATTTGGCGATGGCCTCCTCAGATCCCACCGCGCAAACGCTTGCTCGGCTGCTCTACCAGCCGTTCCGCGACGCGCTTTCCAAGACCAAGGGCCTTGCCTATGGCTGACTATGTCAATTCCCTGGACCTGAACGTCTGGGAAGCCGACCTCACCGCGGCCGACACGCTGACGCTGACACGCTTCCGGCTCTCACCCCAGGCCCAGGAAACCCTGATGGCCTGGTCGCGGGAATCGTCCAAGCGCGCGGCCGACGCACCGGTCAGCCTGCGGCTGGGCGGACTTTCGGAGATCCTGGCTTGGTTCGTTCCGGAACTGGCCTTCCTGCGCCGCAACCATTGGGACACAGCGACCAACAGCCGCCATCTGTCGTTCTTCCTGATGGGCGACCAGACTGCGGATCTAGGCCTGCGTTCGCGCGTCCAGACCGCGCTCACGGTCTGGCTGACCCTGATCTATCCGGACAAGTCCGTGGAAATGCGCCAAGCCATCGCGGCCACGGCGACGGATGCGTCCAGTTGGGCCCTCGTCGAGGTCAACGGTGCCTTGCAACCGCACACCGGCGCCTGCCCGCGCCCCGCCGACGCCATGCTGTTTGACGCCATTGCCGCCCACGCACTCACGTGTCTGGCCGGCGAGACCTTGAACTTCCGCGGCGGCGACTCGCGCCTGCTGGTGGCCAAGGCCGCTCGTTCGGAGGCCTTCAACGGCGTGGAGCTTGTGGCCTTCCCGCCCCGCCATGAAAAGCGCGGCCTTTGGAGCGAGGTCATCACCCTCTACACGCCCACCTATCCGGAGCGCGGCAAGCTGCACATCCTGGCCCGGGCGTCGATCCGCAACTGGGGAAGTGTGGGACGCGCCACCGGTTACGAGGATCCGGATCGCCAGCTCGACGTCTTCATGCCCGCCCTCGAGGGCGCGGGCGGCGGCGCCTACCGGCACACGAGCTTCGATCTTCGGGTCCGCCCCGGGCCGCGCACAGCCGATGGCGAACGCGGCCCCCTCGCCGGAATCTGGGCGCACAAGGACGACCAGAAGATCTTCGAGCTGCTGCGCCGGCTCACGGGCCAAGCCGCCTTGGCGCCCGACGAGCTCGTGGCCCCGGTCATCGACCAGGACGGTCTATGGGTCCTGCCGCGTCTGGGCTCGCGACACGGCGACAAATTCCTGTCTGGTGGGACGGGCATGACCTTCCGTGACCGCCACGACATCGGCGAGTCCCTGGATCGCGTGCTGTCGGGCTCGGGGTTCACCGCCGCAGCGCCGATGTCCCGAGTGAGAAAGTCCGCGCCGCTCACCACGCCGTTCAGTGAAAAGCCGGATGTCGAGGTGTGGGCGGTGCGACGTCGGGCGGTTAGCAAGGCGCTGGAGGCCGTCGACGCCCAGGACCTGCAGTTGCACGTGTTCCAGTGCCTGGACGACGGCCCCGAGCGAGTGGTTGCCGCGCTGGTCAAGGAACTTGGACCGCCGGACGAGCAGACCCCGGACGGCTTGGCCTGGAACGATGGCCTTCGCGTCCGGTTGCGGGTCGACAAGGCAGGGCCGCTTGGGGCGCTGGTCACCTGGCCTGAAGTCGACGCGGCTCAGGCTAAGGGCCTCAACAAGGCCCAGATCCGTAGCGTCCAGGAGCTCAACAAAGCCATGGCCTTCGAGGCGGCGCAGAAAGCCATGGCCGCGCATGCCGCCACCGCTCGAGATGGTGAGCGCTCGGTTGGTTGGGCGGTGCTGGAAATGCCCGAGAGCCTAAAGGGCGAAGAAGGCGACCCCTTCCTCCTCGCCCGCCGCGCCCTGGCCCAGGCAGGCCTGCTGCCGCAGGTCGTGCTGACCTCGACCTCGGAGGTCAGCGAAGACACCCTGGTGTCCAAGTACGGCGCGGCCGTGAGCGACTGCCTACGCATGCTGGGCGTCCTGCCCGTCGAGGACTTCCCGCGAGACCTGCAGCCGGCCGCTCTCACAGTGATCCAGCGCAACGCCGACATCGTCGGCGGCAAGTCGCGCAAGGGCCACGCCTTCCCGCTCGCGGCCCGCACCCACGCCGGGCGCCTTGAATGCGCCGTGCCCGACGAGGCGGGCGTGCCGCAATGGGCGCCCTACGCGGTGACGGTGCTCAAGGTCCTGCGGGGCGAGTACGGCAAGTTCGGCCGCGGCCGCCAAGAGGAGACCGTTCAGAAGTTTGAGACCTTCTTCACCATGGCGCTCGAAGACATCAATCGCGCCGGGCCGGCTCTGTTGATCTGCGAGGGCGAAACCTTGGCGCACAAGTTCAGCGCCTTGGAGAACGGCCAGATGGTCTTCGATCGCCTGACGCTGGCCAACCGGATCCTGACCCCGACGGACCTGCCAAACATCCGGCTTGTGCGGACCAGTCCTGATGCCAAGCGCCAACCCTACTACCACCATGACACCAGCAATACCTGGCCCACAGGCTTCTTCCGCTGGGATGGCGCACAACGAACCTTCTACGCCCTCAAGGCCAAGCCCCCGACCGTCTCGACCGCCCAGCACAACGCCGGCAAGTCTTCACGTCACCTGGGAGCTGAGGAAGCCGCCAAGCCGCTCAAGGCCGGCATTGGCGTGGTCTCCTCTCAGATGGATGAAATCTGCGTCGCCTTCCACCAGGCCGGAGAGGATCCTTCCGACCTTGCGATCCTGGTTCACCGCCTGCGTCGCGCCCACGCCCAGTACGACTTTGACACCGCCCGCCCCTTCCCGCTCCACGAGCTGCGCAAGCTGGGCGGCGGGGTTACGCTTTAGCCCGGACTTAAACCGCCGGTTCGACCCAACGGACCAGTCCCAGGCTCATATAGACCAGGGCGGCGCGAGGTGCGCCCGTGGCCGCCAGATAGAGGCGCACCTGATCGACGTGGTCGGCCATCTGCGTTGGTCCGGGGGCGATGTCGCTCTTCCAATCGATGACGGCTTCGATGGTGCCGGCTTCATTCCAGGCCACCGCATCGGCCCGGCCCGCCATGGGCTGGGCCTCGCCGGCATCGCCGATCATCGCATAGATCGGCAGTTCCGCGCTCAGCCGCGGCCGCAGCGCCGCCACGTCAGGCAAGGCCAGCGTCCTCAGCACGGTATGGGCCAGTTCCTCTACGTCCTGGAGACTCTCGTCGGTCTGGCCGAGCGGCAGCATTTGGGACGCGAGCTCTCCGGCCCGCGCGGCTAGTGCGGGCGCGGTTTCCGCCAGGCCCTCTTCGAGGATTTCTTCGATAAGCTTGTGCAGGACCAAGCCGCGCCGTCGTCCGCCCGAGACGATCCAGGCCTCATCCTCCTCGTCCAAGGTTTCGGCCACCACCTCCACCGACTGAGCGCGATCGGCGTCGTGATCACTAGGGCGCAGCCAAGTGATCGGTGGGGCAGCCGCGACGATGAGCGCGGTCTCGGCCGCAAACGTCGCCGCGTCTTGGGCATTGACCAAGGTCGTCTGCGGCGGCGGCGCGGCGCCCGCAAACAGCGTGGCGTTGAACTCCGGCAGCGCCGCCGCGCCCAGGTCCAGGACACGAGACCACGAGCGCGCATTGGCGTTGGGGTGATGGGGCAGGATCAGGAAGTCACGGGCCCGGGTGCAGGCGACGTACCACAGGCGAACCCGTTCGCGCTGCAGGCTCTCGGCGTCCTGAGCGACGGCCTGGGCAAGTTCGGGTGAAGCGACGTCCCCGACCAGCCAGTGAAGCGTGTGGTGGTCAGGATGGCGCACGAATCGGTCCGGCTGGCGCAATTGCACCATGCCGTTGATCGGGATGACGATCGGCCATTCCAGCCCCTTGGCGCTATGCATGGTGACGATGGTCACCGCGTCGCCGTCGACCTCGCCCCAGCCCTCCGCACTCTTGCGCCCGGCGGCCCAGTCGGCGTGGAGGTCGGCGGCAAAGCGGCGAAGACCGCGCACGCCGTAGCGGGAGGCGCGCTGCAGGACGACGTCGATGTTGGCCGTGGCCGTCGCGGCGTGGCGGGGGTCCTCGCGCAGCGACACGGCCACCCGCACGTCTAGACGCTCGACCGCCTCGCCCAGAAGCTGGGCCGGGGTGGTGAAACGGGCTCGCCGGCGGAGCGACTGCAGGACCGACACGACCGTTTTGGCGTGCGGGTCGGCGATGTCGTCCAGCGCCGTGGCGACACTGAAGGTCGCCGCCCTCCCCTCGCGTGGGGGCAAGGCCAGGGTAATGTCCAGAAGCGCTTGATCGGTCAGGCCCACCAGAGGCCCGCGCATCAGCGCGCCGAAGGCGGCGGTGTCGCGACCATCGGCCAGCACCCGCACCAGGGCCACAAGGTCCTGGGTCTCCTGCCGGCGATAGAGGCCCTTGCCGGCTTGGGAGCTGATCGGCAGTCCCGCCTGCCGTAACGCGCGCTCGTAGAGCCACAAGCTGTTGCTCGTCGGGGCCAGGAGCGCGATGTCGCGGGCCTGTACCGGGCGCACCTGGCCGGTGTCGTCGCGCAGCACGCGCGCGCCGATCATCCGGGCGCAGATCGCGGCCACTGCCTGGGCTTCCTCGACCTGCAAGGCGTCGCGCCGCGCGTCCGGGGGCGCGACGATGGTCAAGCGCGTGGCGCTCTTGCGACTAGGGTCATCCCGACGCGTGCCCTCAAGGTCAATATAGCCAGGCTGCCGAGGTGCGTTCAGGGCGGGCTCGAACACACTGTTCACATGGGTGAGCACGCCGGTTCGGGACCGGAAATTAGCGGTGATCGGAAGAATGTTCTCCGGCCACAACCGGGCGATCACGGCCTTGGCCGTCTCGTAGTTGGAGACATGGGCGCCCCGGAACTGGAAAATTGCCTGCTTGGGGTCGCCGACCATGAAAAGTGCGCCGGCCCTCAGATCAAGATCGGTCCAGACCTGCGCCGGCGCCGTCGCGGCGATCCGGAAGACGATGTCGCATTGCCCCGGATCGGTGTCCTGGAATTCGTCGACGAGCAGATAGCGATACCGATCCGCCAGGGCTTGTCGCACCGCCTCGTCGCGCCCGAGCAAAGCCTGGGTGCAGATCAGGAGGTCATCAAAGTCCAACAGTGCCGCGCGGCGCTTGTGCGCCTCATAGTCGGCGAGCACCTCATCGAGCTCGGGAAACAGAGTGGCGAAGACGCCGCCGCTGACCCGCCCCATCAGCTCGCGATAGGCCGCGGCCACCTCGTCATAGGCGGTGATGACGCCCAGCAAGGTCGCTGGCGCCGTCGAGCCTTGCGGTCCAAGGTGGCGCGGACGCAGCAGGTCGAAGGCGTCCTTGGCCATGCACGCCAGCGCTGGCGGGTGGGCCATGCGCCATAGCGCCGCAAAATCGGGGGTGTTGGCGAACCCGTCCCGAAAGTGCCGGTCGAGCGCCTCCAGGTGCTGCAGCACCACGTCGTGGCGCGTATCGGCCGCGCTCCCCGCGACCGCACGGCGAAACGCGTCCACGGTCTCGCTGAAGGCCAGATCCGGCCGCCCCGACAGATCGACCGCCGGGGGCCGCGCGTCGCGATGGCCCCGGCGGAACTTGGCCATTTCGCGCAGGGTCTGGGTGGATCGACGCGGATCGCGCGCGGCCAGGATCACGACCGGATCGTCTTCGCGTCCGCCAAGTCCCAGACGTCGTCCCAGCCATGCCTCGAAGACCTGGTTGAAAGCCAGCTTGGCGCCGTCCTCATCCAGCACCTCCGCTCCTGGATCGACATTGGCCTCCACGGCGTAGCTGCGGAGAATGTCCTGGCAAAAGCCGTGGATCGTGGTCGCAGTGAGGGCGTCGAAGCTGGCCTTGGCGGACTGAAGCGCCAAGCGCTGGGCCTCGTCGAGCCCGGTGGGCAGGACCGCCTGAAGCGGCGCCGGGACGGTCCCTGCGAGCAGCTCCTCGAGCGTCTCTCGAACGCGCCCCGCCAGCTCGTCGGCCGCCAGGCGGGTGAAGGTGATGGCGGCCACGGCGCCGGGTGCGACTCCGCTGGCCAACAGCAGCGCGATGCGACCGGCCAGAAGCGAGGTCTTGCCGGTGCCGGCGGCGGCCTCGACCAAGAGCGTCGATGTGAAATCCGTCAGGGCTCGAGCCCGAGCGGGGGCGTCGGAAAGCTCGCTCATCGCGCCCGCCAAACCGCCGTGAATTCACCAAAGGCGCGGTTCATGGCCGGCTCCTTGAGTTTGGCGTAGGGCTCCGCAGCGGCTGGCAGAGCGATCCGAAGCTCGTTCCAATCCTCCCAGGCGTCCTTGGGGCCGGGCAGACACGTGCCCGCGCGGGCGAGGATGACGGCCGCGTTCATGTACTGGGTCACCGCCGCGCGCGCGGCGTCCAGGTCATCGCCACTGAGTCTGTAGGGCTTGGGCGCCTCCTCGGCCAAAAACACCAGCCGCGAGGAGATGCGGGCGTCGGGCCGATGGTGCGCTACGGCGATGGCGTAAAGGACCCTCTGCAGTTCCGCGCCACCGCCAAGACGCAGGTCCTTCGGCGCAGGCGGCGGCGCGCCCGTCTTATAATCCGTCACACGCGCGCGCTGATCGCCGTTGTCCAACTCCAGCCGATCGATGGCGCCCTGGATGAACAAGGGCGTGCCGGGCGCCGGCACGAGCGTGCGGGCATCCCACGGCGCGCCGGCGCCTGGATCCGGTGCATCGGGATCTCCAAAGCGCACCTCCGTCCAGCTCCGGGTTCCGGGCTCGAAATTGGGATCCAGGCGCAGGGCGCGCAGCGCCACCGACCGGGCCTGCTCGAGACTATAGCGCCACAGGCGCGGTGGCGGAACCGCGTGCTCCAAGGGCCAATCCACCATAGTGGCGTCTCGCGCAGCGTCCAAAGCGTCCTCGACCTCCTCGGCCGAAGCACGCCCAAAGCCGGGTCCTTGCTCCAGTCGGTTCACCGTTCGCTGCAGGAGCAGGTGCACAAGGTCGCCCATTGCTCGGGCGTCTAGCTCAAGGGGCCGCTCGATGGCGACGGTCGCCCGCCAACCGAGTGCGTAACGCCAAACGTAGCCCTGCGGATCGCGCAGCAGTCGGCGCAGAGAGGTCGCCGACTGCGGCCGGCCAAGGGCTGACTCGATCACCGGGTGATCCGGCTGAATTAGGCCGTCATGAGCATTAAGTTCAGCAACGCGGCGAGCTCTCCAGCAATCTTGCGCGGCAACAAATCGGGGTTCGGCGCGGGCTTCCTGCGGCCGCGCGGCCAATCGGTCAGCCTCGCTAAAGGCATGCTCGGGCACGCGTTGGCGCGCTAGGCTGTGGGGCGTGACGCCCGCCGGCAGTAACGGACTGGGGGCCTGAAGACCCCCGCGTGCATTGCGCCGCGCATAGGATAGCGACAGGTCCTCTGCGTGCCGCGATATTTGTGCAAAGACGCGCCGATCGATCTGTGGCCGCGTGGGCGCCCGATCGCCATCCAACGTCAGGATGTGGTCGGGAAGCAGAGGGTCGGTGGCCAGGCTCCTGGGCCAGCCGCCGGCGGTCAGGCCGAGCAACCGCACGAACCGGCGCGGGGCGCCGGCGAGATGGGCGGCCGGGCACCAGACGATGCTGTTGCCGGGGTCGGTTCCATCCGCAATGCGCAGGCCCGCGAGCGAGAAGGCCATGGCCTCGTGCGGTCCAGCCTGCAAAGCCGCGCGCCATACCCGGCCAGCCGAAGACGGCAGCAGCGTCTCCCCCGATGTCTCGGCGGCCGCCCAGCCAAGGCTGAGACGCTCCAAGGCCGGCCCGAGAGCCGTCGCGGGCCGAGCGCCATCGGCGCGTCTCGATTGGGCCAACTGCAGGGCGCGCGTCCATTGGGCAAGGTCGTCAAGACGCGCCTGCGCAGGAACGCCCCGCAACGGGTCGTCCGCCATTCCGGCCAACCCCGAGCACCGGCCGGCGCTATGGGCCAGCCAACGCCGGACGCGTTCCTGGCTCAAACCCTGGCCAAGAATTTCGACGAGCGCGGCGCAGGCTTGGCCATCGACCGTGCCGAGCACCGGCGTGCCGTGCGAGATGTGGACAGGCAGACCGGAGCTGGCCACCAAGACCTGCAGGGTCTCATCCCAGGGACCCGGCGCGACAGCGGCAATGGCGATCTCCTGCGGCGCGGCCCGCCCCGTGGCGATCAGCTCTCTCGCCCAGCGCAGAGCTTCGACGACTTCGGAATGGGGATCGGCACAAATCAGGACACGGTTGGCGGCAGACGGCGCGTCGCTACCGGCCGCGTCCGGCGCATCGACGACAGAGGTCGCCTGCGCCATCGCCGCGATCAGGGGGCGCCAAACCGGCGCGATCCAGTCGATGTGCTGGAACCTTACCGGACCGAGCAAGGCCGCCGCCATGCCGACCCGTCCTTGGCCGGCGTTGGCCAGATCTGGCGGGATCAGCACTCCTGGGCCCAGACGATTGCGAACACGCCGCTCAATCAAGCCAAGATCCAAGAGCCGAGGTGACGCATCGGGGGCTCCAAGGTCGACACCGGCCAGCCATAGCCGCTCGAAGGTTCGCGCCAAGGCGCGGACCGCGCCCGGCATGCGTTCCAACGGTGAGAGCTCGGCGAAGCCGCCCTCCCCGAGCGCGGCCGTCAGCGCCGGTTCCAGTTCCTCGCGTCCGGCGGGCCGCGCAAAGCCGCCCGCGAGCCGCGCCGCCAGCTGCGCCAGTGTCAGGATCTGCAAGCCGCGAGCTCCGGAGCGCGCAGCCTCAAGGCGCATCATGCGCAAGGCCAGAGGCCCATCGACGACGACGGTTTCAAGGCGCGTGTCCCGATTGGTGACCCGCGTCGCAGCGACCGTCATCATACCTCCTCAGGTCGTTTCCGTTAGCTGCACCGTAGAATGGTAGACCTTGCGACAATGCGCTAGGGGTTGCACGCGCCCCATCGGCTGAGCGCGCGCCGCCTGGGCGTGCCCTGCGGTCCGAGCGACCTGGAGGTTTCCGCGCATGGGCGGTTTTACCATGAGCAATCAGGCCATCCTTGACCGCCTCCAGGAAATGGTTGGCTTCAAGGCCGGCCTGACGCTCACCCAGGCGCGCCTGATGGACCTGATCAGCCACATGCACCCGCATATCGCGGCGCAACTTTCGGTTCCGGACGGAGCGACGCGGTTATCGTCCGTCGAGCACTTGGAACTGATCGCAGCGCTGCTGCACGCGGTGGGCGCCTGTGACGCCCCCAAGCCCGTTTTCGTCCAGCTCGATGTCGAACGGACCTTTCGGGACGACCCGGTCGCAGCGTCCTTGGTCGCGCCCATCGCCAAGGCCTTCGCAGCCTATACCGCGACCGAGGACGCCTTGCTTAGCCCCGGCGGCGCCAGCGGCGTCAATCCTTTCCTCGTGGAGATGCATGGTCTCTACAGCGATCGCGGTGCCGACGTCGCTCTGGCCTTCCTACGGCTACAAATCCAGGCCCAGCAGCAGCACATCGCCGATTTCCGCATGACCGATTGGATCGATCAGCGTGATCTGGAAGACCTGTTTGCGAGCGAGCGACTAGAAACGCAATATGGGCGGTTCTTCGACCAGCGCTTCATCAACTACCTGCGGTCCAACTTCGAGGCGATCGACGAGATTCATTGGCGTCAGCTGGAGGCCGTTACAGCCGAACATTTCGCGCGACAGGGCTTCGAGGTCGAACTCGGTCCGGGGCGCGGCGACGGCGGTGTCGATGTACGTGTGTTTCCGAAGGGGGCTGAGGCGGACCGCCCGCCGCTCATCCTCGTGCAGTGCAAACGCCAGCAAGCCCAGGTGGACGCCTTGGTCGTGAAGGCCCTTCATGCCGACGTGGTCCACGAAAGCGCTCGATCGGGCTTGATCGTCACCACCTCGCGGCTATCGCGGGGCGCACAGGTGGTTCGCACCGCGCGCGCCTATCCGATCCAAGCAGCCGAGCGGGAAAGTCTTCGAACCTGGCTCATGGCGATGCGAGGCGCGCCCGGCTAGGCGCGCCGCCCGCGCCCCGCCCTCTTGCGCTAGCCGGTAGGGACGGGCGGTCGGTTCGACATCCTGGACGATCTCCGAAACGCGTAGGGCGGACGCCGGCCAGTCTTCGCCGAACCGAATCCGGGGAGCAACGACCGCGCCCCGACGTTTGCGGAGGGGAGGTAATCCATGTCCGACCCGTTCGCACCGCCACCGCCCCAACCCGAACCCGGCGGTCCGCCGCCCGAGATCCCGCCCGACGGCCCGCCGCCGGAGATCGGCGATCCGATCGTTCCGTTCGAGGATCCAGGCCCACCGCTCGCTCCGGACGACGATCGTCCCTACGACCCGCCGCCGCGTGTGGCCGACGAGGCTTGATCGGCGGCCATTGGCCCCCACCTGACAAGGTGCAGATCAATGGCGCGTAACCGTGCCGCGCCTCGCGCCGCGAGGCCCAGCTTGCCGCCGAGGGCGATTGCGCGTATCTAGAGATCTGGTTTCTGCATTATCCTAATTCGCACCTGAGCCGCCTAGCGGTGGAAGTGCACGGCACAGATGAGAGGTTCACACCTCTTTGCCGTCGCCGAGGATCTTATGATCCGTCGAAACCGGGCACTGGGGACTTAGAGCCTCGGAGCTTTGGGGCCGACGCAGTTGAGCAATCAACTGAATCGACGGTAGACGAAGATAAATGCGCATATGTATCGGGCGGATGTTTCGGCATCCGCCCTTTACTTTTTTCAGGCCTTGTCGATCCGGTCGGCAGTGATTTTGTCATTGGCGAAGACGTTAGCGTGATCGCCAAAGACGTCGACCTCCTCGAGTTCGATATGGAACATGCGCTCGCGCACCAGCGGGACGTCGAATTCCCGCTGAACGTCGTGTTGGAAGCCCGGCGGCCGCAGTGGCGTGCCGAACCGGAACCGTCCCTCCAATTCACGGCGCAGACGCTCGTTCGATAGATCGTCGTCTTCTGCGATGTCGTGATGATCGGCATGCTGGCCGACATTGGCCTTGGCGAAGACGAGGTCTCGGCTATCCACCGCAAAGCTCAGATTCTTGCCGCCGACGCGACCGTAGAACTTCTTCAGGGCCTCTCCTGGGAATTTCCGCCGCTCGACATCCTCGTCCAGCGCCTTCACGTCGGCCTGCGCGAACTGTCCCTCGATCAGACCCAGGAAGCGCTCCTTGAGCAACGTTTTGTGCGCAAGCATGAAGTTGCGGGCCGGCAGCAGCAGCGGATCGTCGCGCCGGTGCGCTTCGAGCCGGTAGCGGATGTCGGATACCGGTTCACTTTCGGCGGTGACGAGCGCCCGGCGGACCATCGCCATCACGGTTTCAATATCGAACCGCCAGTGGCGGCCGTCCTCCCACCCCCAGTCGGCACAGCTCATCTTGATCGGGAAGACCGAGTTGCCGAATACCTCCCACAGCGGTGAGGTCCGGTCGTCTTCGACATAGGCAAGCACGATCCGCGTCGGGTCGATCAGGTCCACCTCGGGCGGTTGGCGTTCCTTGGCGTAGTTGAGGACCTGGCTGGCGAGATCTCCCACCGCGGGCGCGTCGTAGAGCGGATCGCGATCGGGAAAAGGCACCGAAACCGCCGACCAAGTGGCGGCCGCGTCGTTGTTGACGGTCCCGGCCGCGGCCTTTGCCGTGGCCGCCGGGAGGCCAGCCAGGACCAGAAGCGGCTTGCGACTGGCCGCACCGCGCGTCTTGGCCCGCGACTCGGGCTTGGCCGTCTTGCCGCCCCGCGCCACGTCTAGCTCCGACGCAGCAGGATCTTGGCGATGTCGGCTGGGATCACGATGCGGTCAATGATCTCCTGCGGCTGGGCCGCAAGGAACCGCGCCAGGGCGTTGTCGTCCTTCTTTCCGGGCCGGAAGGTCGCGGGGTCGAGCTGCTCGCGCCGCGCCCAGGCCAGGAAGTGCTCCCAGAGCGCCTGCTTGTCCTGCAAGGTCGCCGAGCCGAGTGCTAGACCCGGCTTGCGGTACTCCTCATGCACCACGCGGAAGCCCGGCCGCACGAGGTCGAGCGCCTTGGCCTTCTTGTAGTCGAACGGCGGCGTTACCCGCAGCGTGACGAACTCGCCGGCTCCGGTTCGCAAGCAGAAAGCGATCTGTACGGTCTTGGGCAAACTGTCGAACTGCGTTCCGGCCGCTTCGGCCGTCGCTGAGCGCTGCTGGACGAGCGCCTCGATCTCGGAGGCGCGATTGGCCGGCGCAATGACTTCGCGCCCCGGCCCCGGGTCGATGACCTTCAGGCGCTCGCCCGTTGCGCGGACTGCGTAGAGAAAACCGCCATAGGCGTCGCGCAGATCGTGCAGCAGCTCCTTGTGTGCGTGGCCGAAACTCGAGGCGAGCAAGGGCTTTACTTCCGGAACCGCGTAGTAGGCCTCGACCGCTTCGACCAGTTGTTGCAGGAGCGCTTCGTTCACCGGTTTAGCCGTCCAGGATCGGAATTCAGGGAATCGAGCCTAAGAACCTGGACCGTCCAAGTCCATCGATCGTTGCGGATCGAAGCCGTTGCAATCGTAGGCGCTATACGAGCTTGTACGTTCCTATGGTTGGACGCAGGCGCCCGACCGGGCGTAGCGAGGTGCCGCCTCACTCCCTTCCGAGTTGTGCACGCTATGGGGTCGTCCATGTCGAGCAAACTTTCATCCAAACAATCAGGAACGCTCGGCGAGCTGCTAGCGGTGGCGAAGCTGAACACGCTCGGGCTTGCGGCCTACATAAGCCCGGAGGGAGCGCCCGGCCACGATGTTATGGTCGTCGTCGAGGGGGTGGCGATGTCGATCGAGGTCAAGACCCGACAATTTCTGAAACGCCCTTCGGAAATCACGCGCTGGCCCGTCGAGATCGATAAAAAAGGGGGCGCGGACTTCTTCCTGTTCATAGAACTTGACTTGCGAACTTTACTGCCGACCTTCTATCTTTTGACGAACCAACAGGCTCGCGAGGCGCACAGAGACTATAGCGGCGGTGGGAATTGCACTCCTTCCAATGTGAGGCGATTGGCAAGCCCGAACGATTTTTCAGCCCTGACGGCAGCGCGGCGCAGCCCATGGAATTCATCAAGCAACACGCCGAACTCATGAAGGCCATCAAGGCAGCCGACCTCGCGCGCCCCCTATCCGAGGTCATCGATCGGATCGAACGACTGAACCACGGGCTGAACGCCTTTTGGGGGGAGTCGGGCGGCTGGGCTCCCGATACGGCGGCCGAACTGCTTAGCAAGTCTCGGCTCGACTGGCAGGTGTCGCTTTCGGCGTCGCTGCGCCACTGGGACGTCGATCCGCCGGACTCGATCTCCGAAGGCGACCTGATCCTCGCGTGGACCAATCTCGGGAGCCTGATCGAAGGCACAATCAAGCTGTTCCTCTCCGTGTTCTACGAAGATTACAAGAACGACCTCGACACGCTGAAGAAGACCCAGGCCTGGCATGGGAAGCAGGAGAAGCTGCTCGATCCGGATGGTCTGCGCCTCGACGTGCTGATCGACTATTGCGAGAAGGCGGCCCTCTTCGACCCGGACGAACTGGCGCTTTGTCGCCTCGTCCAGACGCGGCGAAACGCAATACACGCCTACAAGGACCGCCCCATCGGGTCCGGCGGCGAACTGCACCAGGCGATCCGCGACTACCTCGACCTGCTGCGCGGCGCCAATGCGCGCTTGCCCTATCCGGACGACATCTATCAGCCGACGGAAGCCTAGAAGGCGGATGTCCGCCGCCTACGCGTTGCGCGGCGGCGGACCCTCACTAGGCCGGATCGGCGTGACAGATGCGGTGTTGCCCGTCGATCGCCCGAAGCATTTCGGCGATCAGCTCCGAGCGGGTCGCGATCCAGACCAGCCGCCTCCACGGCACGGGGCGATCATCGTCTTTGTCGTAGGTCGTGAGTATGAAGGGATGCATTTCGCGCTCCTGGTCGTGCCGGATCCAAGCCGGTCGGCGGTATGTTGGAATCCGCATGATTTTCGGCGCGTCGAGCCGCCGGCGGCAGGCCAAAGCCTGCCCGATGGGGGCGCGCCCGCAGGAGTCGCGAGCGGAGGCGGCGCCCGTCAGGGCCCGCGGCGGGACCGAGTGTGCCCGCCGGCGGCTCACCGAATGGATCGGCGCCGCCGGCCGGACGACATGCCGTAGAAAGCCGGCTTGCCGATCGCGCCGAGTCGCGGCGCCATTTGCGGATGGCCGAGAACAAGCGTCAGCATTATGTGCCGCAGTTCTACCTGCGCAATTTCGCCGCCCCCGGTCAGTCCGCCATCGGCGTCTTCAACATCGCCTCCGGCCGGCTGGTGCGCGGCGCCGGCGTCAAGACCCAAGCCTGTCGTTCGTACTTCTACGGCAATGACGACTTGGCCGAACGTCAGCTGGGGGTCTTGGAAAGCAAGATGAGCCAAGCGATCGCCAACGTCGTGAAGTCCGGCCTCCCCCCGAAGGTCCAAGGCGAGGATCACTTCAAGCTAGTCTATTTCATGATGCTGCAGAGCGCGCGTACGGCGCGCGCCAAGGCCGAATACCAGGCGCGTCTCGACGTCATCGCCAAGTCCCTCATCCGCCAGCAGTACGAGGGCTTTCGTCCGGATCTCATCGCGGCGCTCGACCGGGTCAAGATCACGCAGGAGGACGCCATCATAAGGGCCATGAACGCCGCGCTGGTCGGCGCGCCGGCCGCCTACGACCTGGCGTTCAAGCTGCTCGTCAACGAAACCACGGTCCCGTTCATCACGTCCGACCATCCCATCGCCCGGCACAACCAATTGCTTGAGGGACCGGTCGAACTGAGTACCGTGGCCATCGGGCTGGCGGGATTGCAGATCTTCGTCCCGTTGTCGCCGCGCCTGATGCTCCTGTTCTACGACGACTACGCGTATGCGGTCGGATCGGGGTCCAGCCGTAGCGTGCGGATCAGTCGCCCCGACCACGTGCGACAGATCAACCTGCTGCAATGGTACGAGGCCGAGGAGAACATCTTCCTCCCGTCCGACGCGGCCGAAGTGGACGTGCGCGCGCTTGCGGCAGAGGCCGCGACTTGGGGCCCCCGCAAGGGGGAATGGGTCGAGGAGATCGTCCTCGAGCGCACGGACACGCAAAAGCGTGTCCGCACGATCCATCGCGCTCCGTCGCGCCCCATCAGCCTGAATCTACCGTTCGTGCGTCTGCGCGGCGCAAGACCGGACATTACCGGCATGGACCAACTGCCGATGCGCTTCCCGGAATGGACGTCGCATCTTCACGAGTTGTCGGTAGCGCTCGACAGGGGCGAGATCAGTGAGACCCTATACCAAGCGCTGACCTCCAAGATCCCGTATCGGACCAAGGCTCAGCGCAAGCTCTAGTCACCGGAACGATTCGAACGTCCGCCCCTCAGATTCGTAGAGGAAGACGCCGGCAGCGGACCTTCGGAAGGTCAGAGAAGAGTCAGGTTGGGCCGCTCCCCTCCACGTCTTCTAGGACTTCGTTTCGAAGTAGTCGTCCTGCAGCAAGACGCCGAGCCAACGCTTCTAGAAAGCCTGAATAACGCTCCTGCCCCTTTGCGTTTTGGGCGCGCTGGTCACCCGACGTCATCGTGGGCGTGGCCGTCAGCCAGGCTTTCACGAATAGCGCGATGGCCTCGTTGGAGATGGTGACGTCCCGCGCCAGCCGCTCCACCTCCCGGGAGATCCGGTCGAGCCGACGCGTGACCGCCGCTTCGGCCATCTCCTCCCCGTCCGGCGACAGGTAGGCGGCCACGGCAGCCTGAACGATCTCGGACTTGGACCGTCGCATCCGCCGCGACGCCGCGTCCAGGGCCAGGGACAGATCCCTGGCCATGAACACCTTCGTCTGGACCTTCACAGCGGGATACCGTCGTCAGGGTCCATGGCCGCGATGCGCGCCGCGGCCCGAAACCGGCGAGACTGTTCGGCCTGGACAGCGTCGTCATCGTCGAGCTCCGGCTCCAGGGGCGTCTCAAACCGTTCGAATGGAGCTATCGGCGCTAGCGGATCAAGCTCCGGCTCAATCCGCAGGCCGCCGTCATCCTCCTCCGCGACCTTCAACCGATCGGTGCCCTCGCTCCCAACGATCGCCGAGAGCCATTCGGACACCTCCCCCGGCAGGAGGATGGCCGACTTCGCTGGCGGCAAGGCGACGCGCGCGGCGAGTTCCCGATCAGCGTAGTAGCGCACCTTCTTCGCCCGGATGGGCGATAGGCCGGAAACTTCGACGATCGCCTCGTCGGACGGCAACTGCATCACCTCGCCCGGGGTCAGCAGCGGCCTGGCCGTCTCCTGCCGGCTGACCATCACATGGCCGAGCCAGGGCGAGAGCCGGTGCCCGGCGTAGTTCTTCATCGCCCTCATCTCAGTGGCGGTGCCGAGACTGTCGCTGATCCGGCGGGCGGTCCGCTCGTCGTTGGTCGAGAACGCCACCCGGACATGGCAGTTGTCGAGGATTGAGTTGTTCTCGCCGTAGGCCTTGGCGATTTGGTTCAGGCTTTGCGCGATCAAGAAGGCCTTGATCCGGTACCCAGCCATGTAGGCCATCGACTGCTCGAAGAAATCTAAACGGCCGAGGGCTGGAAACTCGTCGAGCATCAGCAGCAATTGTGGCCGATGGCGCGCTTTCTCCAAGCCTTCGGTGAGCCGCCGGCAGATCTGGTTGAGGATCAGCCGGATCAACGGCCGTGTGCGACTGATGTCCGAGGGCGGGACCACGAGATAGAGCGAAACCGGCCGGCCCGGCGCGGCCAGGTCGTCGATCCGCCAGTCACAGCGCGAGGTGACGGCCGACACGATCGGATCCCGGTAGAGACCCAGGAAGCTCATTGCGGTCGACAACACCCCCGACCGCTCGTTCTCGCTCTTATTCAGTAGCTCCCGAGCAGCGCTGGCGACCACGGGATGGACGCGGTCGCCCAAATGAGGCGTGGCCATCATGGCCCGCAACGTGGCTTCGATCGTCCGGCGGGGATCGGCCAGGAAGTTGGCCACGCCCGTCAGCGTCTTGTCGGGTTCGGCATAGAGGACGTGGAGGATCGCCCCGACCAGCAGGCTGTGGCTGGTCTTATCCCAGTGCGACCGGCGCTCTAGCGCGCCATCCGGATCGACCAGGATGTCGGCGATATTCTGCACGTCGCGGACTTCGCTCTCGCCGCGCCGCACCTCCAGCAGCGGATTGTAGGCGCTGGAGAGCGGGTTGGTCGGATCGAACAGGAGGACCGGACCGATCCTGGCCCTGAAGGCAGCGGTGAGCTGCCAGTTCTCGCCCTTGATGTCGTGGATCACCGCCGAGCCGGCCCAGGTCAGGAGGCTGGGGACGACCAAACCCACGCCCTTGCCCGAGCGCGTCGGAGCAAAGCACAGGACGTGCTCGGGACCGCCATGTCTTAGATAGTGTTCGCCCAACCGGCCCAGGACGACGCCGTCCTGACCGAGCAGTCCGGCGGCGCGGGCATCGGCCGTGTCAGCCCATCGCGCCGAGCCGTAGGTGGTGACCTTCTTGGCCTCGCGGGCGCGCCAGATCGACATGCCGATCGCCACGAAGATGGCGATGATCGTGCCGCCAGCCGCCATGAACGCGCCACGCGCGAACACCTGCGGCGCATAGGCGTCGTAGACGAACCACCAAAAGAAGAAGGCCGGCGGTGGATAGATCGGCCATTGGCCGAGGTGAAACCAGGCTGGCCCGAGCTGCGGCTGGAAGCCCAATCGCCAGGCCGTCCACTGCGTCGCCAGCCAGACGCCGGCCAAGGCCAAGGCGCCGACGACCAGCACCTGGCCCCAGAGAATTTTCGTTCCGTTCATGGAGGAGGCTCACGTTCAAAGCCCTCTCCCCCGCTTGCGTCCCAGCGCCCAATCGACCCCTCCACCCGGGGTCATCGTCCCTTTCACCGCCTGCCCAAGGTGATCGTCCAAGGCCCTGGTCCAGGGTACCAACTGGAAGCTCAAACCATCGTCGATCATCGCGAAGCGTCCCGAAGCCAGGCCCACACGGCGCTGGTAGACGCCCTGCACCAGCTCGCCTGGCTTGGCGTCGCTGAAAGACGCCCCGGTCTGGCCGCTGAGATTGCCAGCCACCCGCTCCAGCTCCTGCGCGCGCAACGTCGCCAGCAACCCCGGCTTCGGTCGCCCAAGACGATCGAACAGACCCTGCCGTTCGAGGTGGTTTCGCCGCTCATCCAGGGCCGCGCGGACGTCCTGCCCGAAGCCATGGGACGCCAGGGCGGTCGGCTCCTTGACCACCAGCTGGCGGTCCAACCAGGTCGCGCCAGGCGCGGTCACCTGCTGCTCGATGGAAAGATCGGCGCGGTGTACGAGATCGAGGGCCGGCTTGCCGTCGTCCAGCCGGCGTGTGCGCAGCTCGACCAGACCGCCGATGGGCGTGTCGCCAGCCGCCCCGAGGTCACGAAGGCGGAAGTGGTGCAGGCGACCATCGACCCCGTCGACCACGACATAGGCCTGGCCAGTCATCTCATCGTGCAGTCCACGATCGGCGAGACGTCCCAGCACGGGCGCCTCTAGAACGGATCCCTGGATCTGCAGGTCGGCTGGATCGCGCTCGCCTCTCCAGGTCCGGTGCAAGGTCTTGATGATGTCGCCGCGCTCGCCCAGGGCTCGTAGACGCCTCTCCAGGTCAGGATCGAGCCGCCATTGCCCGTCCTGCTCCCAGGCCAAGCCGAGCTTCTGAAGATGCTGCGCTCGTCCGATCAGCCGAGGTGGCGCGGCCTCGCCGCCGGCGTCTGGTCGAAGATCGACGAGGCCGTCCGGACCGAGCTCGTCACGAAGCCTCCGGTCGAGACTCGTCCAGCGTTCCGCCCCGACCTCCCGGTCCAGGCTGGCGGCCAGTTCCGCTGGCGTCCGGGGGCCCAGTTCCAGGTCCACCAGCGCCTCGGCGCGCCGGCGTATGCCTTGGCCGATGTAGTCGCGATCGATGATGAGGTCTTGGCCGTCATCGCCGACGCCGCGGACCAGCACATGGACGTGGGGGTGCTCGGTGTTCCAGTGATCGACCGCGACCCAGTCCAGCCGCGTGCCCAGATCCTTCTCGGCCTGGGCCATCAGGTCTCGGGTCGTGGCCTGAAGGTCGGCGAGCGCCGCGCCATCCTCGGGCGAGACGATAAAGCGGAAATGGTGCCGGTCGTCTTCGCAGCGCCGAGCGAAAGCCTCGTGGTCGGCCTCGCCGTCGCGATCGAACATCTGCGCCGACGCGCCGTCCTTGGTGACGCCCTCACGCCGCAGGTAGCGGATGTGCAGGGCCAGCGGCGCGGCTCTGTAGCGTGCGCCCTGGTGTCGTACGATCCGGGCCTTGATGATCACCCGCCGGTTCGACAGGGAGGCACGCCGCCCGGCGTCACGCCCCCTGCCCGATCGTCGAAACCGCCCCCTACCCTTCAGGTCGACGGCGCCCAGGCCGCTCTTGCGCGAGGCGGACAGAACCTCGTGCACGAAGCTTCGGCCGCGCCGCAGGTTGCCGCCGCCGCGATCGCCGATCCGTCCCAGCCGCAGGAAAAACGCCTCGTCGTCAGACATAGCGGCGCCCCGGCCCAAAGGTCCCGGATAACCAACTGAAATCACTGGATAGCCGGGGAATTCCGGGACCTGTCGCCGAGAGCGGGTCCCGGAAATTCTCCAACACCACCAAGGCCTTGGACCCAAAAGGTCCCGGCCCTTTTATCTCGCCATCTTCGCCGAGCTTGAATTCCGCCCCCTTCAACGCCCTCCCGGCTCCCATCCAGCCGTGGGCAGCATGACGCGCCATCACGGCGACACCCGGCCGACAGAGCGCGCGAAGAGCTCAGCAGCGCCCACATCAGCGCCCAGGCCTTGCTCACCCGCGAACAGCCCCGCGCCCCGCCAGTCGCCGCGGACTGGCACCTGCGCCTTGATGCCCTGCCGACCGCCGACCGCGATCGAGCGCTCGACCCGAGCGACATAGACCACGGTCTCGGCGGGCAAGCTGCGTCGCCCTGCACGCGCCTCGGCGTATCGTCCGGGCCCAGCGTTGTAGGCGGCGATGAACCCGTCCTCGCCGAACCGGTCGAACAACTGGCGCAGATAGGCTGCTCCAGCCAGGATATTGGCGCGCCGGTCGAACGGATCGTCCCCGAGCCGATACTCGTCCGCCAGGGCCCGCCAGGTTGCCGGCATCAACTGCATCAGCCCCATGGCGCCTTTGGGCGATACCGCTTCCGGTCGGCCCGCGCTCTCGTTCCAGATCACCGCGCGGATCCAGAGCGGGGGAAGCCGAAACCGCGCGGCCGCCTCGTCGACGATCTCGTCGATCGAGGCCGGATCCGCGGGCCTGGGTGCGCCAATCGACGATGTCGGGATCGCCGTCCAGACGCAGAAAGCCAGTCCGAAGATGGCCGCACCCTGGCGGGCGCGGCGCGGCCACCAGGCCAGGTTCCCGCCAATCAGCAGCGTGCCGCCGTGCTCGGCGCCGTCAAGGGAAGCGCGCCCCGCGCGCCGGCCTTTCGGCCGCCCTTGACCGCCACTGCGCGCGGCCGCTGTGGCGACCTTGGCCGGGACCAGGAAAGAACCGCAAGGCGGGCCGAACAAGGAAAGAAGACGGACACGGGCCACTTCAGCGCCCCCATGTCCAAAGCGGAGACAGACGGCTGATGACGCAACGGCGCGAGAGTGGCCCGAAGTAGCGGCTGTCGAGACTCCGCGGCGCTCGATTGAGCAGGAACACCTCGTCGTCGCCCAGGCGGCGACAGACCTGCGAAGCCAACAGCCTCCGGCCCAGTCGGTCACGCTCCACGACCGCTCCCGACGGCGTGCCGTCAATGAAGACCTGGCCGCCTTGAACGCAGACGTGCTGCCCGCCGACGGCGGCGACATGCTTGATCAGTGGCACGTTGAGCGGCAGGTAGCGACGCGCTGCCATCCAGCGCGCCAATGCCTTCGGCGGACGGACCAGCGCCAGATCGCCGACCGCAACCGGGCGGCTGTCCAACCAGTAGAAGCCGACTGGCACGCTGGCCGTCGCGTTGAACACCAGGCGTTTGTCCGGCGGCGTGATGGCGGGCGCGGCGACCAGCGCACAACCGAAGACGACGATCAGAAGATGACCCGGCCGGCTCATCGCGCGAGCCTGCGCCGCAGGAGCCAGGCCCGGTGTCGCGCGCGATCATAGACGCGCGGCGGCAGCCCCACCCCGACCCGCGCGCCGACATGACACCAATAGTCCGGCGCGACGATCCCGGCGGCCAGACCTAGCCGCTCGACCCGATCGACCGCTTCCAGGACAGCCTGAACGCGGGTCCAGCCGCTGAGATCGAGCAGGATTTCCGCGCCCGGCGCGACGAAGGGATAGGTCGTGAAGGCCTCGCCCGGGCGCACGGCGCGCAGGATGGCGATACGGGAGTCGATCGTCCCGTACTCGCCGCTGCGCCAGCGCACGAAGGCGAAGATGGCGCCTGGCGCGAACTCCACGATGCGGCGTCGACGATCGATGATGCGTTCGCCGGCGTTTCGGCCAAAGCGGATCCAGCGCTCGATCTGACCGTCCAGCCACAGCAGATCCACCTGGGTGTTCATCGCGCGGCCTCGTCATCGCGCGACGCCGGCTTGGAAAAGCCCGGCGCGACGGCGGCGTGACGCTTGGCCGGCGACACGAACTGGGCGTTGGGATCGCTCGTCGAGGTGCGCGCGCCGCGCTCGGACCAGGCCTGCAGGTCTTCGAGCGTATAGACGACCCGACCGCCGATCTTTCGGTAGACCGGGCCCGTGCCGTACGAGCGATGCTTCTCCAGGGTGCGGTCGGACAAGCCCAGGAAGCGCGCGGCTTCCGGCGTCCTCAGATGTCGCGGCGGAAGCGCGGCGCCGTTGTCGGTCATGGCGTATCCTCGGCGACGCTCGGATAGGGCCGGCGTCGTTCGGATAGGCTGGCGGTGTCCGGGCCCCTTGGGGGATGACGAAGACAGGGGGCGCCGTTTTCGTCACCCCCTCGCCGTCCCTAGAGCCCGCCTCGGAGAAGCTGCAGGTATCCGCCGTTCATCAGCGCCCTACCCGCCCGAACAAGCCGGATCGTCGCGGCCCTGACCGAGGCGGTCTTCCACGCCTCGCCATCGAGCGCTCGGCTTCCGAAGACGTGCTCTGCGATCGTGCGGTAGTTGTGGCCGTCCAGCGCGCCGTCCAGCGCGGTCAGGCAGCGATGAAGCCGGGAGAGCTGGGCGGCGGTCAGGTGAGATTTCGGCGGCGGCCGCCCCGCCGAGAGGCGATCGAGGGCCTCGACGGCGCGCACCCGGAGCCTGAAGTGCTCGTCGTAAGAAAGCGCGATGACGAGCGGCGCCCCCGTCTCCGCGCCGCCCCGGACCAGCATCTGCAAGCCCCAACGGGTGCGCAGATGAAGGCCGTCCTCGGCGCGAACAAGCTCACCGCCCGGCAAAGCGTAAGGCGCGCCACCGACAAGGTCGGCGGGCCGTGTCTCGGCCGGCAGGACGACGCCCGGCGCGACCTCCGGCAGCCAAAAGACCCGCGCCTCCTCGGCGGCCAGCGCGGGGTCCGCGGCGAACCGAAGGCCCCATCGCCGATCGATTGGCGCCAGCGGCTCGCGCCGGTCGCGCCGCCAGGCCGTGTAAGCCGAGCGATAGTCTGGATTTCTCCGCAGGAATTCCCAGGCCAGGACCGGAGCGCTGAACCAATGCTTGGCGCCGCCGCCGGGCCTTCTGCCGGGCGGCCGTCCTGCTCCCGACGAGACGACGGACACGGCCATGCTTCGATGGCATCAGACCAGTGTACGAGGACCGAAGCTGAGCCACTGAAAATAGTCCGGGTTCGCCACGTTCTTCGATAGTCGCGCGGCAAATCGAGCGGCGAACTACGAATTCGACGCGGTGGCTAGTGCGAAACGCTGCACTTAAACCGGCACAGTTTAGAGCTTCGACTTGCGGCTCAAAGCGGTCGAGACAAGCTTGTCGATCCACTCAACATCGTCGTTCGAGAGCTCAGTGAGCCTTCCGACCAGCCGAACTAGTGGATCCTCGCGCCCATCCCGTGCGGCGAAATCGCCAGCTTCAAAGAAGTCCCGAACATCGACATTGAGCGCTTTCGCAAGATCGACAAGCGTGTCGAAGCTCGGCGCATACGCGCCACGTTCCATCCGACTAATCGTCTCTTGCGCCATGCCGATCTGCTCGGCGAGTTCGGTCTGATTCAGACCTGCGCGATCGCGATGGTGGCGTATCAGACCGCCGACCTGTTCTCGCAAACTCGCCATAAGCTCGTGCCCTGCCACTATGGCAGGACTTTCCGCGCGTCCCAGTCAGGACCACAGGTCGCCAAACATCATAAATCTTCGCTTTATGACTTCACACATCATAACAACCGTAGGATTCTGTGGGCGATCGTTGTTCGGACTCCCCCTGTGGACACCACCTCACCGCCTGCCCCGCCTCGCCCGTCGCTCACCGACTCGCTCGACCGCCTCTTCAGACGCCACGACCGATGGTTCCGGCCACTGATCCGACGCCGGCACGGCCATTTCGCCGCCGACGACCTCGTGCATGAAAGCTACCTTCGGGCCGCGCCTTATCTGGCGGCCGGGACGCTCCGTCATCCCAAGGCGCTATTGGTCCGCATCGCCGACAATCTGGCGTCGAACATGCGGCGCGACAGCTATCTTGAGATCACCGAAGACCCCGCTTCGAAGCCGCTCGAAAAGCACGCTACGACAGCCACGCAGGACTATGCGGTGACCTTCAAACAGATCGTGCTGGCCCTACCGGCTGAGTTGCGCGATGTTTTCGTTCTCAACCATGTACAGGGCATGACGTACGAGGAGATCGCCGTCCATTTGGGAATTCCGCGGACGACGGTTCACCATCGGATGCGCAAGGCGCTGGAGAAGACCTCTAAAGCGATGCGGGACTAAGGCGGACGCTCGACATGATCGATGACCGACGAAAGACCCTCCGCCAGGAGAAGGAAGCGGCTGCGTGGTTCACGATGCTGAACGACAACAGCCGCGAGGTCGAAAACGAGGACCTCGAACGGTTCGACGCCTGGATCCAGCGCGACGACAATCGCGCCGCCTATCGCCGGATTGAGGACATCAGCAGCGCGGCCAACGACCTGCGCGACGACCCGGACATGCGCGCCGCGGCGCGTGAAGCGCTCACTCGTCCCCGGGCGCCAAGCGCGCCGACGATGCCGCCGATCCAGCGCTCGCCGCGCCTTTGGGGCGGCCTTGCGCTGGCCGGCTTGGTCGCGGCCGGCCTGGTTATCGCCATCGGTGCGCAGCCCAAGATCTACCAGACCGACGTCGGCGGGCGCACGACGGCGCACCTGGACGATGGCTCCACGGTGCAACTGAACACCGACACGCGCCTGAAGGTACGGTTCACCCGGGGCGAGCGACGGCTCGACCTCGTGAAGGGCCAGGCCTTCTTCGAGGTCGCCCATGACGCCAAGCGACCGTTCCTGGTGAGCGCCGGCCCGATGGAAGTGCGCGCCGTCGGTACGCGCTTCGACGTCCGCCACGAGGGCCCAGCCGCGTCGGTCGTGCTGGCTCAGGGCCGCGTGCGCGTGAAGGAAAATGACGCCCAGGGCCGCGACTGGACGCTGTCGCCCGGCCAGGCGCTGGCCATGCGTCCGGGCCATAAGCCCCAGCCATCCAGCGTCGATGTCGCCACGGCCACCGGCTGGCTCAACAACGTCATCACTTTCCAGGACATCGCCTTGGTCGACGCCGTGGCGGAGATGAATCGCTACGCGCGCGCCAAGATCACGCTGGCGCCCGGCGTGCCCGTCCAAGCCACCATCACCGGCGTGTTCGCGCCCGGTGAGCAGGACGAGTTCGTGGCCGCGGCCGTGGCCAACTTCGGCTTGGTGGCAAGCCGCAAATCCGACGGCGGCGTGGAACTACGGCCACGCTCCGGCGCTTGATGACATAATTATTTCGCAAGCCCGCTACCAACGGGCGGCCCCTCACGTGTCTGCACCCGAAAGCTCGCCGGCAAAAAGCGCATCATGACGATCGCGCCCGGCGCTGCCGGGGGTTTGTATGGGTCGGTTCACCAAGCGTTTGTTGCTCAGCTCCGCGCTGACCGCGTTCATGTTCGGATCAGCGCATACGGCCAGCGCCGTGCAGCCGGCCGCCGCGCCCGCCGAGCAGCGCATGATGTTCTCACTGCCTGCCGGCGCGCTCGACAAGTCGCTGCTGGGTCTGGCGCGTCAAAGCCATCTGCGGATCATGTTCGCCAGCGCGCTGGTTGCAGGACGGACCGCGCCGGCGATCCAAGGACAGCTTACGGTGCATGAGGCGCTCGATCGCCTGCTGGCGGGCACGGGGCTGGAAGCCCAACGCCCCCGCCCCGGTGTGCTCGTCCTGCAGCCCACGCGCGCTCGGCTGACCCAGACGCGTACGGCCAGTCCCGCGCCGGCGCGGCAGGCGGCCGTCCAGGCACCCGCGCCCGTGAGCGTGGCGGACGATCCAGAGGTCACCCGGCTGGAAGAAGTGGTGGTCGGCAGCCACATCCGCGGCGTCAAGGACGGCCCTTCGCCGGTGATCGTGATCAGCCGCGCGGACATCGATCAGGGCGGCTACGCCACGGTGGCCGACGCCCTGACCAGCCTTCCCCAGGCCTTCGGCGGCACCACCGCTGATGACGTGGCGCTAGCCGGGTCCGATCCGACCACCACCAATTCGGGGCTGTCGACCGCCGTCAATCTGCGCGGCCTGGGCGCGGACGCCACGCTGGTGCTGATCAATGGCCGGCGGATGGCCGGCGCGGGATTGATGGGCGACTTCGCCGACATCTCGATGATTCCGGTCTCGGCCGTCGCCCGCATCGAGGTGCTGACCGATGGCGCCTCGGCGCTCTACGGCTCCGACGCCGTTGGCGGGGTGGTCAACATCGTCATGCGCGACCGCTACGAAGGCATCGAGACACGCGCCCGCGTCGGCGGCTCCACGCGCGGCGATCTGGGCCAGCATCAGCTGGCCCAGACCCTGGGGCGGTCGTGGAAGAGCGGTTCTGTGCTGCTCACCGCCGAGTACCAGCGCCGCGACCGGTTGGCAGCCTCGCGCCGCGATTACACCGCCAGCACCGACCTGCGGCCGTTCGGTGGCGTCGACCACAGCGTCTTCTACAGCCAGCCGGGCACGGTGATGACCCTGGACCCGACGACGTTCGCGCTCGTGCCCAGCTACGCCATCCCGGTTGGCCAGGACGGCACGGCGCTCAAGCCCGGCGACTTCGTGGCCGGCAAGAACACCTCCAACTACCGCTCCAGCCTCGACATCCTGCCCACGCAGGAGCGCGGCAGCGTCTATTTCGCACTGTCGCAAGACGTCGGCAGCCACGTCGCGCTGAACGCCGAGGCGCGCTACAGCGACCGCCGCTTTTCGGCCTTCAGCTATCCGGGCATGGCGCTGCTGACCGTGACCCCGGCCAATCCCTACTTCGTCTCGCCCAACGGCTCCTCGACCGACTACATCGCCTACTCGTTCGCCAACGAGATGGGCGGCAGCAAGTCGGCCGGGGAAGTCCAGAGCCGCAGCCTGACGCTGGGCGCCAAGGTCGACCTGCCGGCCGCCTGGCGGCTGGACGCCTACGTCCTGCACGCCGAGGAACTGGGTTCCTACCGCTCCTCGGGGATGCTCAATTCCACCTTCGTCAACGAGGCCCTGGGCACGACACCCGACGATCCGGCGACCGCCTTCAGCGCCGCCCGCGACGGCTATCTCAATCCCTTCATCGGCACAGGCCGCAACAAGGCCGCCGTCCTGGACTTCATCGCCCAAGGCTTCCAGAGCACCCACACCCTCGGTCGGCTGGACGCGGCCAGCGTGAGCGCAGACGGCCCGCTCTGGCGGCTTCCAGCAGGCGCGGTGAGCCTGGCGGTCGGCGCACAGGTCCGCGCCGAGAAGATCAAGAATGTCGGCATGGCCTGGACCTCGGGCCTGGCGCCCACGCCCACCCAGCCGGGCCGCGGCGATCGCACGGTCGGCGCCCTGTTCGCCGAGTTGCGTGCGCCGATCTTCGGCGAAGCCAACCGTCGATCGGGCCTGGAGCGCCTCGAGCTGTCGGCCGCCATTCGCACCGAGCGCTACGAAGGCGGGCTGGAAAGCACCGTGCCGAAGTTCGGGGTGGTGTGGTCGCCGCTGACGTCCTGGACCGCCAAGGCCACCTATGGGCGCTCCTTCCGCGCCCCGTCGCTCGGCGAACTCAACGAGCGCACCAACGCCACGCCCGTCACCTTGACGGTCAACGGCGCCAGCGTACTGACCTTGCTGCTCTACGGCGGCAATCCCAACCTTCAGCCGGAGACGGCCAAGTCCTGGACGGCGGGCCTGGAGTATTTGCCGACCGACCAGCCCCTGCGGCTGAGCGCCACGCTGTTCGACACCAAGTTCGAGCACCGTATCGGCCAGCCGGCGATCAACAACCTATCGACGGTGCTGACCGCCCCGGACCTGGCGCCGTTCCGCCAGTTCATCAACCCGATCTCCAGCGCCTCGGACCTGGCCCTGGTGCAATCCTATCTGCAGTTTGCCGCCTCGAGCGCCGCAGGGCTCTACCAACCGCAGGCCTATCGCGCGATCGCCGACGCCCGGTATGTCAACGCCGGGGCCTTTGAGGTTCGAGGCCTGGACGTCTCGGGCAGCTACAAGCTCTCGGTGCGCGGCGATCCGCTGGTGCTGAACGCCAATCTCTCGTGGCTGATGTCCTACTCGCGCAAGGTCACCACCGCCGCCCAGAAGACCGAACTGGCCGGCACGGCCGAGAACCCGGCCGACCTGCGCGCCCGCGCGTCGGCGGCCTGGATCCATGGTCCGGTGACCACCAGCCTGTCGCTTAACCACATCGGCGATCTCTACACGACCGAGGGGCGGCGCATGCCCAGCCAGACGACCGTCGATCTGCAGCTGCAGTACGTCGCGCCCGCCAAGGCCGGGCCGTTGCACGGCGTGACCCTGGCGCTCACCGCGCAGAACCTCCTGGATCGTGACCCGCCGTTCTACGACTCCCCACAGGGTGTCGGATTTGATGCGGCCAATTTCGAGCCCACCGGACGCGTCGTGGCGCTGCAGCTGACCAAGGCCTGGTAGGCCGTCTTCCCTCTTCTCCATTTTAAGGACCACGTCATGCGCGTTTCCGCAGGGCTTGCGCTCGCCTGCGCCCTTTCCAGCGCCGCCCAAGCCGCGGCCCGCCCTTTCATCCTGGACGACCAGTTGTCGCTCCAGGACTTCGGCCGGGTCGCCTTTTCCCCCGATGGCCGCTGGCTCATCGCCGAGCAGTACGGGCGCTACCAGGACGCCCCTAACTTCGACCACGAGTTCCTCGATCACCAGGGCGCCAGTCGCCTTTATCTGGCCGACCTTCGCATGGGGTCAGCGCCCCGGGTGCTGCTGGCCGAAGACGTCAGGGCTGGCGACACCTTCGGCGCCTTCTCACCGGACGGTGCGAAGGTGCTGGTGTTCCGCCTCAAGGATCATCGGCGCGAGATGGGCGTCGTTGATCTCCTGACCCGCGCGGTGACCTGGTCGGGTCTCACGGCCGATCCGGAGGAGTGGTCCGCCCAAGCCCGCTGGCGCAACGACCATCAGGTGGTGGTGATCACCCGCTCGCCCGAAGCGCCGTCCATGCTCCTGGGGTCAGGCTGGCAGACCCAGGCGCGAACGGCGGCGGCCTGGGCGGCGAACGGCCGAGGCGACTATTCCGGCGTCACGCTGGGCAGTGGCCGCTATGGCGGCCTAAACGCCGCCCCACCCGACTACGGCCTGGCGGTATTCGATCTCTCCACCGGCCAGTCGCGTGTTCTGGCCCAGGGCGGCTTCGTCGACATGCTGCTGTCGCCGGACGGCCGCGCCGTCGCCCTGGTCCAGGAAGGCGAGCTGACGGCGGCGGCCGCTGGCGGTGTCATCCGGCTGTCGAGTCCGCCTCGCCGTCGGCGGCTCGTGCTCGTCGATCTGGAGACCGGGTCGCTGACGCGCCCCTGCCCGGCCTGCGACCTGGCGCCCAACAGCTGGGCCTGGTCGCCTGACAGCACCGGGGTCGTGGTCGCCGCGCGCGATGAGCCGGCGTTCGACGCCAGCTATCGGTACTGGCGCCTGGACGCCAACGGCCGGGCCGCCCGGCTTGCGCCGCAGCTGCGCCTGGCGCTCGTGGCGGGCGGCAACGTCTGGGCGCCGACAGGCCAGGTGGTGTGGCTGGGTCCCGATCCGGTCGTGCTGGCGCGGTCCGAGACCACCGAGCGCTCGGACTGGTGGCGCTTGACGGCCAAGGGCGCCGTCAAGCTGACCGGGGCCCTCCCTGGCTCGCAAGGCCGCGCCCTGGCCGCCGACGCCAAAGGGGTCCTGCTCGGCGCCGCGACGGGCCTGGTCAGGCTGCCGCCGCAGGGCGCGCCGAGCGTCATCGCCCCGCCGACGGTTTCCTGGCAGCCACTGCGAATCTTGCCGGGCCAGCCAGTGAGCCAGTTGCTAGGCCGGGAGAAGGACAGTGGCCGACTGATCGACACCAGCGGCGCCAAGGGCCAGGCCGCGACCGCGCCCGAAGACGCCGACCTGCGCGCGGTCTCGGCGAACGGCGATGTCGCCGCCATCATCAAGGACGCGCACGGCGTGCGGACCCTGACCCTCTACCGCCCCAAGGTCCGGTCCAAGGCGCTGCTGACCATCAACCGCCAGCTGGCCGAGGTGCAGTTCAGCCGCCCCGTCGCCATCAAGCACGAGGGTCGCCACGGCGAGGCCCTGACCAGCTGGCTCTACCTGCCGGCGGGCCACAAGGCCGATGACGACCGCCCCGTCATCGTCGTCCCCTATACCGGCGACCGCTACGACCGCCCGCCCTCGCAGTTCGAGCCGGGCTCGGTCTTCCCGCTGACCAATGTCCAGCTCATGGTGGCGCAAGGTTATGCGGTCATCGCGCCCAGTCTGCCGCTGGGGGCAGACGAGGAACCGGGCGCCGGCTTGGCCGACGCCCTCCTGAGGATCGTCGACAGCGCCCATGCCCAGTATCCCGGTGTCTCGGACACGCGCATCGCGCTGTGGGGACAAAGCTTCGGCGGCTGGAGCACCCTGATGGCCGCGACCCAATCGCCGCGCTTCAAGGCGATCGTGGCCACCGCGCCGGTCAGCGATCTGGCGACCTTCCACAGCGCCCTGCGCCCGGTCAGCCTAGCGGTCCCGGAGGTGGGCATGTCGCTGACCAACATGCAGGGCTGGGCCGAAGGCGGTCAGGGACGGATGGGCGGTCCGCCCTGGGCGGCGCTGGACCGCTATGTCCGCAACAGCCCCCTGCTCCACGCCGACAAGATCTCCGCCCCGGTGCTTATGGCCTATGGCGATATGGACTTTGACAGCACCCAGGTCACGGCGATGTTCCTGAGCCTGGCGCGCCAGGGCAAGGACGCCCAGCTTCTCTACTATCGCGGCGAAAACCACGTGGTGCTCAATCCGGCCAACATCCGCGACCTGCATCAACGGGCGTTCGTCTTCCTGGCCGACGCGTTGGGCGCGCCGGCGCTCGCCGGTTCGGCCACGGCCGCGCCCGCCGCCTCGGTGGCGATCCGCGCTTCCCAGTGACGGACCCACGCCTCCAAGGTCACCGCGGTGAGGATTTCCTTGGAGGCGTCTTTCCAGACCAGCGCCTCGGGCTCCAGGGCCGCCGAGAGCTCGGCGGGGTCGATCAGGCCGCGCGTGGCCAGGCGACCGTCCAGCAGGAAGCCCCTGAGGAAGTCGGCGCTGGCGGCCAGGCTTTTGCCTACGAAGACACTGATGTCGCCCTTGGACCGCCGCTCCACGATGATGCGCGGCAGACGCGCGGCGAAGGTGTCGCGCGCGAAACTGCGCTCGCGCTCGCCGGCGCTGAGAACGGGCGCCGGGATGGCCAAGCAGGCTTCCACGATCGGCTGGGATAGCAAGGGATGGACCAGGCGCGCGCGTTCGCCGCGGCCGGTCGCGCCATTGACGTTGAGATTGGAAGCCAGGGCGGTGATCTGCTGGCGCTTGGCCGGCGACACGCCGGCCAAGTTGTCCAGCCAGGCGTGCGACGGCCCGACCAGCCGGCGACGGGCGGCCTCCGCGCGCATCAGCTGACCGTCATAAGACAATCGCGACGGCTTCAAGGTCAGCGCCTCCAGCGCCAGGCTCCATACTGAGCGCCGCGTCCTGCGCGCCACCTCCTCCAGCCGGCGCAGGCGCGAGCCTTCACACGGCGCGCCGCGCAGAAGATCGCTGGCCAGGGCGCTGGCCGCGACCTGATAGAAAACGGTGTCGCCGCCGTGCCCAGTGAACAGCGCCGTGGCCCGGCTCTCCTCCAGGGCCGCGACCAGGCCGGCGTCATAGTCGGAATCCAGGGCATTGAAGTTGGGCCTGGCTGGCCGGCCGCTGGCGGCAAGGCTGGCGGCGGTCATGGTGAAGGGCTGGCGACGCACGGTGTGCAGCGGCGCGCCGATCTTGTCGGCCACTGCCTGGGCGTAGCGGCGCTCGTCGGCCTCCGGCTCGTCGCGATAGAAGTTGATCGCCGCTTGGGGCCCCAGGTCGGCTGCCGCCAGGCTCGTGGCCACGATCGCCGAGTCCAGACCGCCGGAGATCTCGCACAGGATCCTGGCCTCACCGCCGGCCAGCGCCCGGACACAAGCATCAACCGTACGGCCCAGGGCCAGGCGATCGGGCCAGCCTCGTCCCCTGGCGGCGCGAACGACCGCCGCGGGGCTCCACAACACGGTCTTGTCGCGCAAGGCTGGGCCGTGGAGCACGCTGCCGGGCTCCAGGTGCGACAGACCCTTGAGCGGCGGCGCGCCGAGCGCCGCGCTGATCGGATCATCAAGGATCCGGGTCACCTGATCCCAGTCGATGGCCAGGTCCGACGGGCCGGCCTGTCCTTCGACAGCGCGTGAGCTGACGATGCTCACCCCGTCACGCCGCCAGGCCAGGACCTCCAGTCCGCCCGAAGGATCGCGAAGGACCATGGGGTGCTCTGGCGCTGCCCCGACGAAGACGGCGACATAACCGCCCCAGCAATGCCGGATCAGGTGACCACAGGCCTCCAGAGGGGCGAGCTGGGCGAGGCCCTCCAGCCGGGCGGCCGCCACCTCGCCAGCGTCGGTGGCGGCGCGATCGAAGGCCTGGCCGACCAGCACGCCGGCGACGCCCTTTGCACCGTCCAGCAGTGAGATGTCCGGCGGCGCGGCGCCTTCGGTGAGGACCGCCAGGCGGAAGGCGCGATGGGCCAGTCTCCAGCCCTGCTGCAGGAGGTCGACGACCATGGCCTCACAGGCGGCGCTGGGCTGGCCAGGCGCATGGGTGAGGACGATGTACCCCACCATCAGCGGACCATGATCGGATGGTAGGCGATCAGGCGTTCGGCCTCGTCGTCGAGCGCCAGGTCGTCGACCTGCAGCCAGCAATGGGCCGCGAACGGCCAGGTGCGGACCCCGAAGACCCAGTCGACGTGATGGCCCAGGGCCAGCAGATACCGTCGCAGGAGCCCGCTGCGAAAGAGGCATACGCCATCGAACGGCAACCAGGGGGCCAGCGTCCTGAAGGCGTCCAAGTCGGCGAGCAGGGTTGGACCTGCGGGTCCTGCAGGCGTCCGGCGCGGAGCCGGCAGGCGCTTGGCGAAGGCGCGTCGCTGGTCGCGGCTGTTCGCCAACCCAGCGGCGATGGCCGCGCGCCAGTGACGCCAGGCGGGCGGCCGGCGCTGGTCGGCGGGGAGGTTTTCGAGAACGGCTCGTGCGGTCCGCCGAGGCCGAACAATGGTCATGGCCGGCTCGGTTGGCGGCGACGGGGTGGCCAAGCCCGCCGCCAGGAGGTCTTCGGCGAGCGTCTCGGCCGATAGCGTCAAGGCCTGCCCCTCGATGCGCAGGGCCTCAGCGATCGCTGGAAGGCAAAAATAGGCGTTGGACGCCACGTCGAGGAACACGGCGTCGTCGCCGATCATGATCCCGCGCACGCCGTCAGCCAGCCATAGAGTCATGGCCTTGCTCCAGAAAGGTCATGGATTGAGGAGGTCGCCGTGCGCCCCCCCCGGGCGGCGCCGACTAGGTCGGGTTGTAACGGGCCGCGGTGACGTCTTCCAAAAGCAGGCCCAGCAGGGCGCCGCGGGTCAGGCGGCTGGCGTCGCCAAGGCGGATCAGTCGAAACGATAAAGTCACGTCGGTCTCCCGTCCCAAAGCCACGAAAGCGCGGCGAGACAAGGAGGCGGCGGCCCGGACGTATATTCAAACCTATATTTGAAATAGGTCCGGGCCACCGCGTGGCCGGACTAGGCCGGCATCTGGCGCCCGGGCAGGAGATCTTCGGGGAAGCCAAAGATGCCGCTCTGGGTGAGGCGGTTGGCGTCGCCCAGGCGGATCAGGCGGAATGTGCGTTGCATGGTCGTTGCTTTCGCGGTGTGGCGCCGCCGAGGGCGACGCGCGGTGAAGAGGTGGCGGAGCGACCGCGCGAGCCGTTGGATCGGCGCTCGCGCCGCCTTGCGTCCGGGGCGGTCAGGCCGGGGTCTGCCGGCCCGGCAGCAGGTCCTCGGGACGCCCGACGATGGAGCCCTGGGTCAGGCGATGGGCGTCGCCCACGCGGACCAGTCGGCTGGTGCGATGGATCTTGGTCATGATCGTTCTCCTCTTGAAGAGCTGCGTCTTGCAGCCCCTCAATGAGGCGAGCTCAGGTGGCTATATTCAAATCTATATTCGGGGAGATTTGATCAGGCCTAGGGCGATGGCCAGGATCTTGCCGCTCTGGGCGGCGCGCCGGGAGAAATGGCGCCGCACCGCGCGGACCAGCGCCGGCTGACCGGCCTCCCAAGACAGGGGCGGCGCCTCCCGCTCGCCCGCGCCAAACAGCGCCGCCTCCGCCTGCGACAACGGCGCCAGCTGGGCCTGCACGCGGGCGCTGGCTCGCGCAAGGGCGCGGTTGGGCGCGGCCTGGGCCGCCGTCAGCGGGTCGGCGACCGCGAACGCGGCCAAGTCTATGCCCGGCGTTTGAGCCGCCGCCACCGTCAGGACGCCCGCCAGATCGTAGAGTTCGGCGACCCGGTCGGGATCGTGGAGTAGCGCGGCATAACCATGCGGGGTCCTGACGATGAGGTCTTCACCGGCCAAGCGGGCCAGCACTTCGCGCACGGGCGTAGGGCTCACGCCCAACTCTTCGGCCAGGCCGCTGATCGGCAGGGGCGCGCCCTGCATGGGACCAGCCTCCGCCAGGCGTTGGCGCAGGGTCTCCAGCGTTCGGTCGAAGGGATCGCGATCGCGCACCGATCAAGGCTCCAAGGGGCCTGACATGCTGGGCGGGGTTGTGGGC